>JAATFR010000166.1 GCA_015655095.1 Hyphomicrobiales bacterium
CCCCCTTCGGGGCCGAGATCGACAATCCAGTCCGCCGTTTTAATCACGTCCAGATTGTGCTCAATCACTACGATGGTATTACCCTGATCGCGTAGCTGATGCAGTACCGCCAGCAGTTGTTCAATATCGGCAAAATGCAGGCCGGTGGTAGGCTCATCCAGAATATATAAGGTCTGGCCGGTACCGCGTTTCGACAGTTCGCGCGCCAGTTTAACCCGCTGAGCCTCGCCGCCGGACAGCGTGGTCGCCGATTGGCCTAGTCGAATGTAGGACAGGCCTACGTCGATCAACGTTTGCAGCTTGCGCGCCAGCGCCGGCACCGCATCAAAAAACGCCCGGGCATCCTCGATGGTCATATCCAGTACCTCGTGAATATTCTTGCCCTTGTATTTGACCTCCAGGGTTTCGCGGTTGTAGCGCTGGCCCCGGCACTGATCGCAGGGCACGTAGATATCCGGCAAAAAGTGCATTTCCACTTTGATGACGCCGTCGCCCTGGCAAGCTTCGCAGCGCCCGCCGCGCACATTAAAGCTAAAGCGGCCGGGCGTGTATCCCCGGGTACGGGACTCCGGCACCCCGGCGAACAGTTCCCGCACCGGCGTAAACACGCCGGTATAGGTGGCCGGGTTAGAGCGCGGCGTACGGCCGATCGGGCTTTGGTCGATATCGATGACCTTGTCGAAATGCTCCAGTCCCTGAATTTCCCGGTAAGGGGCGACTTCGGTGGTGGTTGCGCCGTTGAGCTGACGCTGGGCCACGGGGAACAAGGTATCGTTGATCAACGTCGATTTACCGGAACCCGATACGCCGGTGATACAAGTAAACAGGCCCACCGGCAGCGTCAGGGTAACGTCTTTCAGGTTATTGCCACGGGCGCCGATCAGTTTCAGCACCTTGGTGGGATCGGCCGGGATGCGATGTGCCGGGATAGCGATTTCACGCTTACCGCTGAGGAATTGTCCGGTCAACGATGCCGGATTGGCCATGATCTCCTCGGCGGTGCCTTCCGCCACGATTTCGCCTCCGTGCACCCCTGCGCCGGGGCCGATATCGATGATATGATCCGCCGCCCGGATGGCATCCTCGTCATGCTCAACCACGATGACCGTGTTGCCGAGATCGCGCAGATGAATCAGCGTTTCCAATAGTCGTTCATTATCCCGCTGGTGCAGCCCGATCGAGGGCTCGTCGAGGACATACATGACGCCCACCAGTCCCGCGCCGATCTGGCTGGCCAGGCGAATACGCTGCGCCTCGCCGCCGGACAGGGTTTCCGCCGAACGGGATAGCGAGAGATAGTTCAGGCCGACGTTGACCAGAAACTTCAACCGATCGCGAATTTCCTTCAGTATTTTTTCGGCGATTTGCGCGCGTTGGCCGCTAAGCTTCATCTCGTCGAAGAAGCTTAACGCATTGCCGATACCCATATCGGAAATGACCGGCAGCGTGGTGTTTTCCACAAACACATGTCGCGCTTCCCGCCGCAGACGTGTGCCGCCGCAGCTGTTACATGGCCGGTTGCTAATATATTTCGCCAATTCTTCGCGCACCGCCGAGGATTCGGTTTCTTTGTAGCGCCGCTCCATATTCGGCAGTACGCCTTCGAAGGGATGCCGCCTGATGGAACTGTCCCCGCGGTCGTTGAGATAGCGGAATTCTATGGTTTCCTTGCCGGAGCCAAACAGGATTTTTTGCTGGATGCCGATATCAAGCTGGTCCCAAGGGGCCTCGACGTCAAACTTATAGTGCTCGGCCAGGGAGCGCAGCATTTGGAAATAATAGAAATTACGGCGATCCCAACCGCGTATGGCGCCACCCGCCAAGGAGATTTCCGGATTTTGCAACACCCGTTCCGGGTCGAAATACTGCTGCACGCCCAAACCGTCGCAGGTTGGGCAGGCGCCGGCCGGGTTATTGAAAGAAAACAGCCGCGGCTCCAGTTCCGGCATGCTGTAACCGCAGATCGGACAGGCAAAATTGGCAGAGAACAACATCTCCTCGGCCTGGCCATCGTCCATATCCGCCACCACGGCGGTGCCGCCGGACAGGCCCAGAGCCGTTTCAAAGGATTCCGCCAGGCGCTGGGCCAGATCCTCGCGTACTTTGAACCGATCGACCACCACTTCGATGGTGTGTTTTTTCTGCAGCTCCAGCTTGGGCGGATCCGAGAGATCGCATACCTCGCCGTCGATGCGGGCGCTGATATAACCCTGGGTGGCCAGGCCTTCCAGGGTCTTGCTGTGTTCACCTTTACGCTCTTTAACAATCGGCGCCAGCAGCATCAGGCGTTTGCCTTCCGGCTGCAACAGTACATTATCCACCATCTGGCTGACCGTCTGCGCCGCCAGAGGCACGTCATGATCAGGGCAGCGCGGCTCCCCGACCCGGGCGAACAGCAAACGCAGGTAGTCATGAATTTCGGTAATGGTCCCGACCGTCGAGCGCGGATTATGGGACGTCGACTTCTGCTCGATGGAGATGGCGGGAGACAGACCCTCGATATGGTCGACGTCCGGCTTTTCCATCAAGGAAAGGAACTGCCGCGCGTAAGCGGAAAGCGATTCTACATAGCGACGCTGTCCTTCGGCATACAGGGTATCGAACGCCAGAGAGGATTTGCCCGAGCCGGAGAGGCCGGTTATAACGATGAGCTTGTCCCGGGGAATAATCAGACTGATGTTTTTCAGATTATGGGTACGAGCACCACGAACTTCGATCTTATCCATTCAACTTAATCCCGACACCGGATGAATAATTGCTACTGGCCGTGCCTGCAACGACACGACCGGCGCGAAACGGACAATTATGGCACAAAAAAAGCTGAACGAATATCCAGTATTGATTGTAACGTCAAACTCTGCATTCATCGATATTCGATCGAC
>JAATFR010000119.1 GCA_015655095.1 Hyphomicrobiales bacterium
CTCCGCCCGGTGCCGCGTGCGCTGGTCACGCATGGCCACTCCGACCATGCCCGCCCCGGTCACGGCGCAGTACTGGCGACGCGCCAGACGCTGGAGATCATGGCGATCCGCTATGGCGAGGATTTCACCCCTTCCCGGCAGATCGCCGAAGGTCCGACCCGGATTGGCGGTGTTACCGTGAGCTTCCATCCGGCCGGCCATGTGCTGGGCTCAAGCCAGATACTGATCACTCCTGACGCCGGTTCAGGCAAAGGGGGCCCACGCATCCTGATCTCGGGCGACTACTGCCGCACGCCGAACCCCTGCTGTGCACCCTGGGAGCCTGTCGCCTGCGATATCTTCATCACGGAGGCGACCTTCGGCCTGCCGGTCTTTCGCCACCCCGATCCGCTTGCCGAGGCCGGGCGGCTGATCGCCAGCATCGCCGAGTTTCCCGAGCGTCCGCATCTCGTGGGCGCCTATGCGCTTGGCAAGGCGCAACGGGTGATCGCGCTCGCCCGCGCGGCGGGACATCAGGCCCCCATCGCCATCCACGGCGCCCTGAAACGGCTTTGCGAATACCATATCGAACAGGGGATTGACCTTGGCCCGCTGGTATCCGCCACCGATCCCGGGGAGGCAAAGCTGGTGCTGGCCCCGCCATCGGCCTTTGCCTCTCCCTGGGTCCAGCGGTTCCGCGATCCGGTGCTGTCCTATGCCTCTGGCTGGATGACCGTGCGTGCCCGCGCCCGCCAGCGAGGCGTTGAACTGCCGCTTGTCATCTCCGACCATGTCGACTGGCCGCAGCTGACCACCACCATCCGCGAACTTGCCCCGCAGGAGGTCTGGATCACCCACGGCACCGAGGACGGCGTCATGCGCTGGTGCGAGATGGAGGGCATTCCCGCCCGTCCCCTGCGCCTGATCGGCTATGAGGATGAGCCGGAATGAAGGTCTTCGCCCACCTGATCGAGCGGCTGGCCTTTACACCGGGCCGCAATGCGAAACTCACCATCCTGTCGCATTATTTCCAGACAACGCCCGACCCGGACCGCGGCTATGCGCTGGCGGTTCTGACGGGGGGGCTTGATCTGCGGCAGGTCTCGCCTTCACTGCTTAAACGTCTGGCGGCCGAGCGGGTGGATGCGGAACTGTTCCGGCTGTCCTATGATTTCGTTGGCGATCTCGCGGAGACCATATCGCTTCTGTGGCCAGGCGAAAGGTTTGCGAATGCCGAGGTTTCGCTGGTCGACGCGGTTACGCTCTTGCGCGAGACAGGAAAGCTCGCGCTGCCGGGTGTCATTGCAGACCTTCTTGACCGGCTGACCCCGCCCGAGCGGCTGGCGCTGCTGAAGCTCGCCACCGGCAATCTGCGCATCGGAGTCTCGGCACGTCTGGCCCGCACCGCGCTCGCGATGAGGACCGCGCGCAAAGTCGACGACATCGATGAAATATGGCACGGACTGGTGCCACCCTATGCACCCTTGTTCAGCTGGCTTGCGGGCGGATCCCCGCCTGCGCCCGTCGATGCACCATTCCGCCCGGTGATGCTCTCGACCCCGATCACACTGGCAGAGCTTTCGGCCCTTGATCCTGCTGACTACCTTGCCGAATGGAAATGGGATGGCATTCGCGTGCAGGCGGTTTCCGAGGGTGACAGTCGCAGGCTTTATTCCCGCACCGGCGAAGAGATCGGGGCCTCCTTCCCCGAAGTCATCGATGCCATGACTTTCCAGGGTGCGGTGGATGGAGAATTGCTGATCCGGCGCGGGACCGAGGTCGCCCCCTTTGCCGATCTGCAAAAACGCCTTGGCCGCAAAGCCGTCAGCGCGAAGATGCTGCAAAGCCACCCCGCGGCCCTGTGCCTCTATGATATTCTGATCTGGCAGGGCGAAGATCTCCGCCCCCTGGCTCTGGAGGCTCGCCGCGCGCGGCTGGAAGCCGCGTCATTCAACAGCGACCGGATCGACCTCTCACCGCTATTGCCGTTCCGGACCTGGGAGAATCTGGCCGCTCTGCGCGCAGCCCCGCACGCGCCGGTGATCGAGGGCGTGATGATCAAGCGCCGCGACAGCGCCTATCTCGCCGGCCGCCCGCGCGGGCCGTGGTTCAAGTGGAAACGCGACCCGATGGTTGTGGATGCGGTGCTGCTTTACGCTCAGGCCGGTCATGGCAAACGTTCCGGGTTCTACAGCGATTTCACCTTTGGCCTCTGGGATGGCGCGGATCTGGTGCCCGTCGGCAAGGCCTATTTTGGCTTCACAGACGAAGAGTTGCGCGAGCTGGACCGCTTCGTGCGCAAACACACCACGCAGCGTTTCGGCCCGGTCCGCCAGCTTGCACCCGAACTGGTGGTCGAGGTTGCCTTTGAGGGGCTGAACGCCTCGCCACGCCACAAATCCGGGCTTGCGATGCGGTTTCCGCGCATCTCGCGCATCCGCTGGGACAAGCCCGCCACTGATGCCGACCGGCTGGAAACCCTGAGGGCCATGCTGTGAGCCTGCCGCCGCTCTTTCTTGACTGGTTCCGGGGCCACAGCTGGCAGCCACACCCGCACCAGCTTGCGCTGCTGGCGGCAAATGAGGACACGCTGCTGATCGCGCCCACTGGCGGCGGCAAGACGCTGGCGGGGTTCCTGCCTTC
>JAATFR010000094.1 GCA_015655095.1 Hyphomicrobiales bacterium
CAGTTCCCATGGGCATAGGCCCAGCCTCCAAGAGCGGAGCCAATCGCCCCGCCTGCAAAGAACGTCGCCATGTAAAGACCATTGAGACGGCTGCGCAGTGCGGCTCCGAGCGAATAGATGGAGCGCTGCCCCAGCACCAGATTGGCTGTGACGCCGAAATCCAGCAGAATAGCGGCGGCAACCAGAACGCCGAGACCAGCTTCAGACCCGGAAATCGCAAACCGGCTCATCAGGAAGGCGAGCGCGGCGGCGAGCATCGCAAGGCCGGTCGCCGGTTTCGTCCAGCCCCGATCCGCGACATGCCCGGCAATTGGCGCGGCGATGGCCCCCGCCACGCCAGCCAGCGCAAAAAGCGCAATCCCCACCTGCGACAGATGGAAGGTCTCCACCAGAAACAGAGGCACCGCCGTCCAGAACAGGCTGAAGGCCCCGAACATGCCCGCATGATAGAGCGCCCGGCGGCGCAGAACCGGCGTATGCCGCACCAGCCCGCCCATCGACGCCAGCAGCGCCCTATAGCTCAGGGCATGATCTGGCTGGCGCGGCGGCAGCGTAAACCGCAGCACGGCCACCAGCGCCACCATCATCACCGATGAAATCAGGAAGACCGCATGCCACGACAGCGCATGGGTGATGAAACTGGCCACAGGCCGCGAAAGCATGATACCGAGCATCAGCCCGCTCATGACCGTGCCGACCACCCGTCCGCGCACAGCTTCCGGCGCAAGATGCGCGGCATAAGGCACAAGCACCTGCACGGCGACTGAGCCGAGGCCGACGCACAGGGCCGCTGCCAGAAAGGGCAAGGTGTGGGTTGAAAACGCGGCTGCCATGAGCGCGAGCGCGCCACCGAGCACGATAGTGATGATGAGACGTCGGTTCTCGAACAGATCGCCCAGCGGCACGATCAGCAGCAACCCCGCGCCATAGCCCAGTTGCGTCATGGTCACGATCAGCCCCGCGGCCTGGGGCGAAAGCCCGAGCGAACGGCTGATCGGCCCGATAAGCGGCTGGGCATAATAGATATTGGCGACGATCAGGCCGCACGCGGTCGCAAGCAACAAGATCAGCCCGCGCGACGGCGCTTCAGTCTTTTCCGGGGACACTGCACTCAACCTTTCGCGAGAATGACTCTGGCCCGGAATCCTCACGTCTCAGCCTGCACGAGCGCCGACTGCACAAGGTCAGTCGCCACTGACATTCCCACCGGCGCGGCTGTGATGGATATAGAGGTAAACAAGCCCGATCGGGGCAATGAAAACAGCAAAGGCCCAGCACAAAAGCATCGTCATCAGCTTAAGGATGAGCATCATGAAAGCAGGCAGAATGAAGATATTCCGACCAATAATGTAATCGAAAATGCTCTCGTAAACGAAGCGGGAATAGGGGTAAAGGACGGTATTGATGAAAGCGAACACGATCATGCCATAATTTCTGCCATGCGGGTGGGAACCCACGGCGAATGTCATGAAAAGGATGATCGCCAGAAATATGCAGCCAAAAAGAAACTGGCGTATGTAATATTGCCGGGACAGCCCACCGAATGTCTTAGCAACGACTGGATGCATTTTCCCCTCTTTAGCCAGTTTTCCACTGTTATCTCGCACGCTGGTCATATGTAAGTATGACCCACAGCATGACTTGTACTTAAAGCCACAGACACCCGGGGGCAAGCTTGCCCTCGCAGGTCCCCCGATATTTCTGATCAAATGTCTGAAAATATAGCCTCGATCTCAATCAAGGCGGCAAGACCGGTGTGAAATATGCACCGGGCATGGTTCCCTTAAATTCCCTGCTGGTGCGGACGGCGGGACTCGAACCCGCACTCCCTTTCAGGACGCAGATTTTAAGTCTGCTACGTCTACCATTTCGTCACGTCCGCCCGCCTTTCCCTCCCGGGAAGTGCCAAGATATGCCCCGCCCGGCAAGGCTTTGCAATCGTTTGCGTGAGGTCTCCGGTGCAATCCTGTTCCGATCCGAATGAGAGATGTCACAAACAAAAACGGCGGCTCCAGAGAGCCGCCGTTGATGCATTGTGGGTAAGGCCGCGGCTACATCAGCCTGCGAGACCCTGCCATACCGGCCAGCAGGTGTTGCCAACCTTGGCGGCAAGCTTGGTCTGGGCGTCCTTGGCGTTCGAGCCCTGCTCGGTCGCCGTGCTGTCAGCCTTGCCGGTGCACCAGACATAGAACTGGTGGTTGCCGGACTTCCCCATCGCGTCCCAGCTTGAATCAATGCCTGCTGCCATGGCAGCAGGCGCAACGGACATGCTGACGACGGCAGCCAAAGCAACGAAACGGGCGAATTTCTTCATATTGTATCTCCCTCCGGGTTTCCCTGACCCACGTTTATAACATGCCTCTTAACAAGGCTTTCTTTCCCGGGCCTGGCCCGCGCGTCCCGCCTGCTCTCGCATTTTCTCAAATGCTGTCGGCAAACGCATGGCCGCTGGCTCCCTCTGTTTGAGGAGAATAACCGGTTGACCCGACTTTGTACCGTTTCAAAGGCGCAGAAAAGCTGAATCTTTTGTAATCGGGTCCGAGAATGCAGGCAAACGGGGCAAATTTCCACTTTATAGCCCTTAGCTGGGCTCGCCCACCTCAGGCTCGACCCCGAAGGAGCGGATCAGGGCAATGACCTCCGCCTGCGTTTCGTCGAGCAAATCCGAATCGGTGGAGCGCATGACAAGGCTGGTCCCGAAGCTTTTGCCCCGGAAATAGGGGTAGGAGCCGATGCCGACAGCTGGGTAGCGCTGCTGAAGCGCGCCCAGCCGCTCGGCAATCTGGCCCTCGCCAATGGCCCCGGTAACCGTGCGGCTCTTCATGGTCGCCCCACCCTCAAGGCGCGGGCTCAGCGCATCGAGCATCACCTGC
>JAATFR010000148.1 GCA_015655095.1 Hyphomicrobiales bacterium
GCGTGCTGGCCCGGGGCTATGCCGTCGTCCGCGACCAGCATGGCAAGTCGGTGCAGGCTTCCGCTGGCCAGACCCCCGGGACCTCCCTCCAGATTGAATTCGCTGCTGAGGACAGGCTGGACGTGGTCGTAACCGGAGAAACCCGGGATCTGCCCCGGACGAAGAAGACAAAGCCTGCGTCTCCCTCGCAGGAACAACTTTTCTGAATCATATTTCACTTCATTGGAAATCAAAAAACCCCGCTGACAAATCTTCGCCGCATTGCTAAACTTCCCGAATGAACAGATTTGAAAAATTGACGCCCGGCGGTGAGGCCGAACTGGTCTATGGCGAGGGCGAGTTTCATGTCGTGCGGCCCGGGTCCTATGTCACCTGCGCCGTGAGCCGTACCCGCATCCCGCTCGACGATCTGCGCTACTGGAGCGTCGATTTGCAGGAAGCCTACGCCACAGCGGCCATTTCCTTCGCGCGCTATCAAGAGACTCATTCTGCCTGATGTGGGCCGCCTGATGAGGCGTCTGTCGGCAGTGATGCTTGCCCTGCTACTCCTGGGGGGCAGCAGGGCGGGGGCATTGGCGGCGTCGCCAGTCCTTGAAGGGCATCTGGAGCAGAGCGGTCTGGTTTTCGGCAAAACAGGGCCGGGCGTCAAAATCAGTCTTGATGGAGTCTCTGTGCCGGTGGGGGCGGATGGTTCTTTCCTGCTGGGTTTCGACCGGGATCACGGACCAAACGCCCGTCTTTCCTCCGTCGCGCCGGATGGCCGTACAGAAAACCTGACGCTTTCGATTGCCCCCAGGGACTGGAAAATCCAGCGGATCGAAGGGGTGCCGCCGAAATATGTGACGCCACCCGCCGATGAGCTTGCCCGCATTCAGCGGGAAGTCACTCTCAAAAAAGCCGCGCGGCCGATCGCCACGCAATCGGAATATTATGAATCTGGATTCATATGCCCTGCGACAGGCCGGATCAGCGGCGTCTTCGGCAGCCAGCGCTTCTATAATGGCGAGCCGCGCAAGCCCCATTACGGAGTCGATATCGCCGCTCCGGTGGGAACCCCGGTCCTGGCTCCTGCGGACGGGGTCGTCACGCTTGCCCGGACGGACATGTATTTCGAGGGCGGCCTCATTTTAATCGACCATGGGCAGGGCCTGATCAGCGTCATGATGCACCTCTCCAAGGTGGAGGTGAAGCCGGGCCAGAAGGTGCGAAAAGGCGAGCGGATCGGGGCTGTCGGCGCGACAGGCCGGGCGACCGGGCCTCACCTGCACTGGGGCATGTGGTGGCGCGACGCCCATCTGGACCCCGTCCTGCTGGTATCGCCTATGCCGGGCAAATAACAGCTTAACAGTTAGTCCGGCCAGCGATTGTGCATCCACAGCCATTGCGCGGGATGCGCGCGGATGCGGCTTTCCAGAAAATCATTGATGGCCTGCGTCACGCGGGCGATTTCGGCGTCGCGCGGCGCATCCGGGTCCGGCACGATGGGCGTGTGAACCGCCATGCGGAAGCGCGAACCCTTGAGCCGCTCGATGGAGGCCGGGATGACCGGCAGCCCCATGCGCAGCGCAATGGAGGCGGGCGCGTCGGTGGTCATGGCCTTCAGTCCGAAAAAGCGGGCCTCGATGCCGTCGTTCAGTTTCTGGTCAACGAGCATGGCGACGACGCCGCCCTGCCGGAGCGTGCGGACGATCTGGCGCGCGCCGCTGGCGCCCTTGGGGATCTGGATCGGCGTGATCGCCCGTTCGCGCAGCGCTACCATCCAGTCATTGACATAGGGATTGTTCGCGGCGCGATAGATGACCGCGTTGAAAATGCCCGCTTGTCTCAGCGGCAGGGGCAGCAGCTCCCAGTTCGCCAGATGGCCCGAAACAATGATCGCGCCCTGGCCCTCGGGCCGGGCGAGGCTGACCCCTTCAAGGTTGACGATCTCGAAGCGCCCCTGTTCGGCTTCGGAGCCGAATTCATCGAGATGGGCATATTCGGCGATGGTCCGGCCCAGATTGTCCCACATCTCGATAATCAGGGCGTTGATTCGCGCAGGGTCGAGTTCCGGCATCGCCCGGGCCATGTTGCGCCGGGCTCGTTTGCTCACCCCGCTGATCCGCGGCCCAATATGCCGTCCGAGCCAGCCGCCCAGATCGGAAGCGCGGTCGAGCGGCATAAGGCCAAAGAAGCCGAGGGCGATTTTCAGGCCGAGGGCTTCCAGCCGATAGGTGAGGTCGCTTGTCGTCATGACCTGTCTTAATGGCCCCGCCCCGGCAAATTCAATCACTTTGTGGTCTGCGGCGACGCCTGCTGCCGGTTGACTTGGAATGAAAGCCCGCCGAACAATCCCCCCGGCGCGGTATCCCGGAGGAAGCAAAACGTGGGCGGTGAGGATGAGATCGGGAAATACTGGACCCTCGACGCTCTGGATAAAAGCTGGGGCAAGGCGCTGGAGCCGGTGTTCTCCAACCCCGGCATGGAGCGCCTCGAACATTTCCTGAGCGTGGAAGAGGGGGCGGGCAAAACCATTTATCCCAGCCCAAGCGAATATTTCCGCGCGTTGGCGCTCACCCCTCTGGATCAGGTCCGCGTGGTCATTCTGGGGCAGGACCCCTACCACGGGCCCGGACAGGCGCATGGCCTTTCGTTCAGTGTCCGGCCCGGGGTGCGCATCCCCAAGTCGCTCGCCAATATCTACAAGGAACTGGGGAGCGATCTGGGAGAGGCGATTTCTCCAGAAAATGGCTTTCTGGAGGATTGGGCGCGGCAAGGTGTGCTGCTGCTCAACGCGGTGTTGACGGTGGAGCAGGGCAAGGCGGCGTCTCACCGGGGCATGGGCTGGGAGCCCTTCACGGATGCTGTGATACGGGCGGTGAACGGGAAAGAGGAGCCGGTCGTCTTCATCCTGTGGGGCGCTCACGCTCAGCAGAAGGCGGCGCTGATCGACAGGGCCAAACATTGCATTCTGGAAGCCCCGCATCCCTCGCCGCTTTCGGCCTACAAGGGTTTCTTCGGCAGCCGGCCTTTTTCA
>JAATFR010000266.1 GCA_015655095.1 Hyphomicrobiales bacterium
AAGCCGCCATCGCCGCCTATGTGGGCGCAGCCCGGGGCGTCATCGCCGCCCCGGAGCAGGTGATCGTGATCACCGGCGCACAATCGGCGCTGGACCTTGCCGCGCGCATGCTGATCGACCCCGGTGACAGGGTCTGGCATGAGGAGCCCGGCTATCTGGGCGCACGGGGTGCCTTTCTGGGCAGCGGTGCCGACATCGTGCCCATCCCGGTGGATGAGAACGGCATGAAGGTCGAGGTGGCTATCGCGACAGCCCCGGTGCCCCGGCTCATTTATGTGACGCCTTCGCACCAGTATCCGCTCGGCCATACGTTAACCCTGCCGCGACGCCTCGCCCTGATCGAGTATGCCAGACGCGAAAATGCCTGGATCATCGAGGATGATTATGATTCCGAGTACCGCTACACGGGCCGCCCCATCGCCGCGATGCAGGGGCTGGACCGGGGCGGTTCGGTCATCTACATGGGCACTTTCGCCAAAACGCTGTTTCCGGCATTGCGGATCGGCTATCTGATCGTGCCGCAAATGCTTGCCAGATCCTTCGGCACCGCCCTGCGCCTGACGGGCCAGACCCCCGCCACCCTTCATCAGGCGGCGCTCGCCGATTTCATCACGCAGGGCCATTTCGGTGCGCATGTCCGGCGCATGAGGGCCCTTTATGCCGAACGCCGCGCCTGCCTCATCGATTCCATCGAACGTTACATGTCGGACTGGCTCCAACCCGTTTCCGGCGAAGGCGGCCTTCAACTTGCCACAAAGCTCGCCCCGGAGCTGAGCGACCGGCTCGTCTCGCAGCGGGGACGCGAAGCCCAGGTCGTGACCACGCCGCTCTCCAACTATTGCCTCGAAAGGCCTGTTCATTCGGGACTTCACATGGGATTTGCGGCGGTTCCACTGGGGGACATCGAGCGCGCCGCCAAACGGCTCGGCGCTGTCATTTCCCACAATGACGCCAGCTTGGGTACAGGAAACATCGTCAGGTGAATGGATGATCTTGCCTTAAACTTGACGTAAAATGGCCCTCTCATGCGCCCAACTTCACAAAGTTTGAGCCGCATTGCGATGCAATATTCGTCTCGACACGGGATAAATGGGGCGCTTCATGAAAAATAACTCACGATCAGGTGAAACCGCTGCGCCAGCAGAACGGCGTACACAGGTCAAAATAAGACTTATGCCGCTCATGGCAGGCTTTGCGGGATTGATCGGCATCCTTGCGCTGGCAAGCCCTGATCGTATTGACGGCATGCAAGCCGACACCAGTTCACCTGTTTTCATTCTGTCCGTCATCGCATCTTTCATTGGCGCCGCCATCGCTGTCATGGCCGTCATGCGGAGACTGTTCGTTCCAGAGTGGAACAGACTAAATCACCAATATCGCTAGATGATGAGTAAAAACTCCCGCAACGCTTGACCTGGCAAAGATACGCCAGCCAAGGTCCATTATGGTTAACGCATTATGCGATGCGGACCAGGTGGCTTGCAGAAGAGGCATATAGTAGTGGACTTGCAGACATACCGACGTTCCATCGCAGAACTAAAACAAAACTCCATTCTGTCTTCCGCACGGGATATTTTCCTCGCGCGCGGCTACAGAAGATCGGGCATGGCGGACATTGCGCGCCAGGCCGATGTATCCACGGCAACGCTCTACAAGCATTTTCCATCTAAGGAGAATCTTTTTCAGTCGGTGGTCAACACCTGCTACAAGATGCTGCCCTGGGTGGGCTCAGTCCAGCATACCGACGTATCAGGCAGGATGGACCCTCATAGCATGCTCAAACGGGCCATCGAAGCCTGCATCGGACATGAGGCCGATCCAGCCCACACGGCGCTTCAACGCATGGTCATCGCCGAAGTGCAGACGGCACCCCAACTGGCGCGCGATATTTATGCCAACGACTCCCAATACAGGGTGAAGCATCTCAAGAGAACCATCAATGAGCTGGTGGCGCGCAACCATCTGCGCCAGCACGACACGGAGCGGAGCTCACGCCTCCTTCTCGGGATGATTCGTGAAATGATGGTCTGGCCCCAGCTTTTCGGACTCGCTGCCGAGGCCGATTCCAGCTCGGTCGAGGAAATATTATCCACCTTCACCGCCCGATATGGCGTGACGGCTTCCCCCGCTACCCCTTCTCACCCCGAAGAAGTGTGATGCCAGGGTAAGCCCCTATTCCGGGTCTGCAAGGAAACCGGCAGCCCAGCTCCCTATGCTTATCCGGCGAGGACCTTGTCGACCGCCTCCATGACGGCCTGGATGGGAACGTCCTCAATGACCGGCTTGCCGAAGGTCCGGGCATCCAGAACCATGCCCTGTGGACTGCGCGGCGCGGAACGAGCCGGATCGCTTGGACCAAAGATGCTGACCACGGGCGCGCCGCCTGCCGCCAGCAGATGGCCGACACCCCCATCATTGGTCACCGCCAGATGAAGATGCCGGGCCAGCGCAATGGTATTGAACGGCGAATACTGCCCCCCCCAGATGGCCTCATTCTGTTGTGGGAACAGCGCCTGGGGCACGGCGCTGCGCAGGATAGGCTCCCAATCCGCTTCCTGCCTGCCAAGCAGGAACACCGGCACCCTGCCCAGACGCACCTGTCGGCGGGCCAGTTCGACATATCGTCCAAGCGGCCACAGGGCGGGACGCCAGGGACCGCCCGGCGCAAGCCCGAGATAAAGCGGCCCCTCCGGGAGAGCACTTGCCGCGCGATATTCGATGTCGGATGGAATAGCCAGGGGCACACCCTGCGCCGGCAAGACCTCGCCAGTCGCCAGACTCATGAGTTCAATCAGACGATCCGCCACATGGATAGGGAACTCCCATTTGCCAACCGGGCGCCTGTCGGAAAGCTGGAAATTGCCTGCGCTGGAAATAAACAGATCATGATTGATGCGGCGCGCGCGGCGGCTGCACCAAACCCTTCTCTGGGTGTCGATCAGGATCGAATAATGATCATTGAACGGAACCTTGCTGAGCATCGAAAAACGGCTCGCGCCGATACCTGTTTCAGCCTTGACCGAGTCCAGAAGCCCTTTTGTAAGCGGGCGGAGCTGGTCCGAGAAGGCGGATGGCCCCGTGGTGATCCAGCTGATGCGCGCATGTGGATAAGCGGCCCGCAACGATTGCAGGAATGGCAGTTTGGCCAGACCATCCGCAAAGTTTTCCGCCGGGCTGAAAATACCGATGCTCTGGGGCACCGGGCCCGCTGATGCCCGAATCTGGTGTGACGCCTTCACCATGGTAGGCGCTGCAACAGGTGCATGCGATGCTTGCAGCACGGGTTCAACCCTCAAAACCACAGGTCGCGGGGCCGTCTGCCTGGGCTCTGTCATGCCAAGGGATGGGTTGGGGTGCGCTTGCGGAAGCGCGGGATGCTGAGCCGGGCGCCCGCCAGGCGAAGCGGATCCCACGGCTTGTGACGCCCGCATATCCTCGACCGGAATCCGGGTCTGTTGCATGGACAAAATTGAAGCCGGACGAGGCGCTTCCGGCCTAGCAACAGGCCGCGAAACCGATGCCTGCTCCTGTAGAGGCGAAGTAAGGTCGAGCGCCTCATTCCTGCGCTGAAAATCAAAAATCGCCATGACACCCCTCCTCCGGTTAACCCGACCATATCCATGAATTTTTATATTTATTTACATTAA
>JAATFR010000331.1 GCA_015655095.1 Hyphomicrobiales bacterium
GCAAGGGCCGGGAAAATTATCTGTGCCTGCTCAACTATGCCGAATTCGCCGAACGCGCGGCGTTGGGCGGCGCGGGCGTGACGGCGGGGCTTGTCGCCCGCTGGGCCCGGGCCAGCCGTGACGGCGACATGGTCGGTGGCGATTTTCCCGCCTGGCTCGGTCCCCGCATCGCCGCGCCGACAGGCCGGGGCACCTTCGGGCTGACCGACCGGCGCGGCGAATGCGTCTATTCCGCCTGCCCGTATTACCGCAAATGCTTCATCGAAAAGGCCGTCCGCAAGGCGCGCCGGGCCGAAATCGTGATCGCAAACCATGCGCTGGTCATGACGCAGGCGGCGCTCGACCTCGCCATGACCCGCCTGAACGCCAGCAAGAGCAAGCAGGCCGGCACCGAAATCGCGGCTCATGCCGACAATGAGGAAGCTCCCTCCGGTCGTGAAGCCCGGCTGCGCTTCGTCTTCGACGAGGGACACCATCTGTTCGACGCCGCTGATAGCGCCTTCTCCGCCCATCTGAGCGCACAGGAATGCTTTGAACTGCGCCGCTGGCTGAGAGGCGCGGAGGGCGGCCGCAGGCGTGGACGCGGGCTCGAGGAGCGGATCAGCGATCTGGTGGGCGATCGTGAGGAAGCCCAGGCAACCCTTTCCGAGGCCCTGTCGGCGGCGCTGGCGCTGCCCGGTCCCGCATGGTCCGCCCGGCTCAATGAAGGCGCTCCCCATGGCGCAGCGGAACGCTTCCTTGCCCTTGTCCGCCAGCAGGTCCATGCCCGGGCCGCCAGCGAGAGCGAAACCAGCTATTCGCTGGAAGCCGAAACCGAACCCATGGTGGAAGGGCTGGCGGAAGCCGCAACGGCGCTCGACGCCGCCCTTGCCCGGCTCATGGCTCCGCTTGCCCGGCTGGCCGACATGCTGCGCCAGCGGCTGGACGACAAGGCCGAGGAGCTCGACACCGCCACCCGCATCCGCATCGATGCGGCGGCGCGCGGCCTTGACCGGCGCGGGCGCATTCTTATCCCCGCCTGGCGACATATGCTGGCGGGCCTTGCCACAAGGACGCCGAATGAATTCGTCGACTGGTTCTCGATCGACCGGCAATGGGGCCATGAGGTCGATATCGGCATGTCGCGCCACTGGAAAGACCCGACCCTGCCTTTCGCGGAGGCCGTGCTGGAACCCGCCCATGGCGTTCTGATCACCTCGGCCACGCTGCGTGACCGGCTGCCGGAGGATGTGGCGGACGATGATGGCTGGGCCTCGGCGGAAATTCGCACCGGGGCGAGCCATCTGGTGGCCCCGCCACACCGGGCCGCGATGGTCTCGCCTTTCGATTACGGGAAAATGTCCCGCGTGCTGATCGTGCGAGATGTCGACCCGCGAGACGCCAACGCCGTGGCGGCGGCTTATCGCTCGCTGTTTCTGGCCTCGAAAGGCGGGGCGCTGGGGCTTTTCACCTCGATCCGACGGCTTGAGGCCGTCCATGGCCGGTTGATGGGACCGCTGGAGGCGCAAGGACTTTCTCTCTATGCCCAACATGTGGATGCCCTCGACACCGGCACGCTGGTCGATATTTTCCGCGCCGACCGCAACGCCTGCCTGCTGGGAACCGACGCGGTGCGCGACGGGGTGGATGTGCCCGGCGCCTCGCTCCGCCTGATCGTGTTCGACCGCACCCCCTGGCCGCGTCCCGACATTCTGCACCGGGCGCGCCGCCAGCTTTTCGGTCCCCGGCATTATGACGACATGCTGACACGGCTTCGTCTGAAGCAGGCATTTGGTCGCCTGATCCGTTCTGCCCAGGACCGGGGCATCTTTGTCATGCTCGATCCTCGCCTGCCCTCGCGCCTTCTCACCGCCTTTCCGCCGGATGTTCCGGTCACCCGGGTCGGGCTGGCCGAGGCCGTAGCCGCCACCCGTGATTTTTTCAGGGAAGATCTGGCCTTTTCCGGCGAAAACCTGTCACGCCTTGCCGCCCCGGGTCCGAACACCTAAGTTCCCTGCACGCCACACCTCAAGGAGAGACCCGTTGAAAACCACAACGATCAGCCCCGCCACGGCCCTGATTTACATCATGGTGACCATGAGCGCCGTCGACCGGCAGATGAGTGACCGGGAACTGGGCAAGATCGGACGGATTGTCCAGAACCTGCCACCGTTCGAAGATTTCGATCCGCAGCGCCTCATCTATGTCGCGGAGGAATGCGGCGCTATCCTTCAGGAACAGGATGGGCTTGAGGCGGTCTTCGGCCTTATCAAGGAAGCGCTGCCCGATCATCTGCGTGAAACGGCCTATGCCATGGCGGTTGAAATCGCCATCGTCGACAAGACCTTCAACCCGGAAGAAGCGCGCCTGCTGCAATTGTTCCGCGAGATGCTGCGCATCGACAAGCTGGTCGCCGCCGCCATCGAACGGGGCGCGCGGGCCCGGCATATGCCGGTCTGACATCAAGATCTTGCCTTGCGGCATGTATCTTGCGTTATCCTCGGCCGGAGAAAGAAATGAAGCCTCGTTTCCATCTGTTCTGAATGGACAGGTCCGGGCCTCGAACCAGGGAAGCGATCCCATGAAACGGCTCTGTTTGATGCGGCACGCCAAATCCGACTGGAGTGATCCGCCCAAGGACGACTATCATCGCCCCCTTAATGAGCGTGGCGAGCGCACGGCCAAATTCATGGCCGATTATATCATGCGCTCCGCCTGCAAGCCCGATGCAGTTTTGTGCTCCACCGCCACCCGCGCGCTTGCCACCTTCGAGCCATTGAAGGTCAGGCTGGCCGGGTCAGTGCCGGTCGACTACCGGGACCGGCTTTATCACGCCATGCCCGATGTGATGCTGGAGGAAATACGCGCAACGGACGATGCGGTGAGAACGCTGCTGCTCGTCGGTCACAACCCGGGCCTTGTGCTGCTGGCTATGGCCCTGGCTGAAGACCCGGAAAATCCCGTCGCCCTGCTGGTCGAAAATGGCGTGCCGACCGGTGGACTTGTCGTCTTCGATTTCATCATAGAAAGCTGGAAAGACGTAAGCGAAGGAAGAGGTCGATCAGTATTGTTCACCCGACCAAGAGATTTGATGGGTTAAGTTTCTTTATACGATGAGATCTGCCCCATCTTTAATAATCCGGTCTCTGAAATAGCGGCATAGAAATAGCTGCTTAAGAATTTTTCCTAAAATATGATTTATTTTCAGTTGATATTTATTCTCTATAGGAATTATGGTTCACATGTCGTTAAGGCCCTGGGGCCAGATGGGGATCGTCGACGTAAGAGGGGGAGAGCATGCTGCCGGCGGGGGGGAAGCCGAGGCAGGCCGAGAGTGACCGGAAAAACACCAAGACCATAGAGGGCGACAATGTGTATGCCGCTGTTCCTGTCAAAGGGGGGCAGTTCAGCGAACATCAGGCGCAGTATGAATCCAATATAAGTGCGCCCACATTAGCACCTGACTGGCTTGTGTCGTTTTCGACATCCGGTCGCACTGGCAGGGAAGGGAAGGAAGGAACCGCCAATTCCTTCCTTCCCGTTTCCGCCAGAAAATCATTGACCTGTGCCGCACAACAATCATCAGAAAGATTGACGCAGCTTGCCTGCTTCTCTCTGTCGTCCCGCGATCCGGAAAACTCTGCAAGCCTGCGGATTAATCAGACGCAAATACATATATTTGGCTGCACTGGCGCATTATCGCTTGTCTGCCTGGCAGAATGGCCCGGGATTTTTATCCTTATACTGATATTAATGTCCAGTCTTGTTTTTCTTGCGGTGGCAGCACTCCGCCTGATCTCCATTCCGATGGGCCTCAGGGCTCAGGCGCAGACAAAGACAGCCGACACTTTTCCTGTGCCCGCCTCCGATAACATGCTGCCTACCTACACCATCATGGTGCCCATGTTCTATGAGGCTATGATTTTGCCCCGGCTTGTGGCGTCCCTGGAGAGAATTGACTATCCAAAAGAGAAAATGGAAATCCTTCTTTTGTTCGAAGAAGAAGATACAGAAACGATCCGGGCTTGCGAGGGGCTCGCGCTCGCGGCACGGTTTCAACAGATCATCATTGCGCCAAGTTACCCGCAAACGAAACCCAAGGCCTGCAATTATGCGCTCCCGCTGGCGTCAGGAGAGCTTCTTGTAGTCTATGATGCGGAAGATGATCCATCCGCAGACCAGATGCGCAAGGCCGCAGCTCTTTTTCACGCCTCGGGGGAAAGGCTTGCCTGCCTGCAGGCCCGGCTCAATTTTTTCAACTGGCATGAGAACTGGCTGACGCGCCAGTTCGCCATCGAATACGGGACGCTCTATGATCTTCTGCTGCCAGCCCTCGTCCGTGCCGGCATACCGATTCCGCTTGGAGGCACCTCCACCCATTTCCGCACCAGCGCCTTGCGTGAAATAGGCGCCTGGGATCCCTTCAATGTGACGGAGGATGCCGATCTGGGCTACCGTTTCGCCGCCAGAGGCTATGATTGCGGCTTCGTCCGATCGACAACCCTGGAAGAAGCCAATTGCGAGCTGCCCAACTGGCTGCGCCAGCGCACCCGCTGGCTCAAGGGCTGGATGCAGACTTATCTTGTCCGGATGAGGCACCCGGTCACATTTTACCGAACAGTTGGTCTGCGCGGTTTTATCGTTTTTCAGATCATGATGGGCGGCCTCATTATCTCATCGCTCGTTCACCCGTTTTTCTATCTGGTTTTGATATTGGACAACTCATTGAGTCTCCATCCCGGCAGCGGCCTCAATTTCTATTTCACGTGCGTGCTTCTTTCCGGCTACGCCGCCACCATTGCCGCCGGCATGACCGCCGCCCTGATCCGGGGGCGTTTTTCCCTGCTGCTGTCCTCTCTGACGACGCCACTTTGCTGGCTGCTGATTTCGGTGGCGGCCTACCGGGCCCTGCTCCAGTTCATCGCCAGCCCTTTCCACTGGGAAAAGACAATCCATGGACTAACCCGTGTGAACCGCGAAGACACCGCCGAGGTATGGAGCTAAAGTAATGATCGACCCGGCTTCCTGAGAAAGACTGCTGCCATGACCGCTGCCGATATGGGAACCCCGCTTGCTGCCCTTACGCGCTGGCCGCTGCAACGCCTCGCCCTGTGGGCATTCGCCGGGGCCTTGGCGCTGGGGTTGGGGCTCGTGATCCGTTACGGCTTTATCCAGTCGCGCGAAATCGGCCAGATCTGTATTGCGGCGGCCCCGCCCGGCTGGTGCAGCCTGACCCACCTGCTCTGGGCCGTCAGCCATTATTCAATCTGGGGCATTCCCGCCCTGATTGCCGCCCTCCTGGGTTTTCTCCGTGACTCGAAGACGGCGCTTTTCATCGCCCTGCTCTTCAGCCTGATCGGTCTTGGGCTTTACAATTCCGATATAGCCTCCCTCGCGCTGGTCATTACCCTGCTGCGTCTGCCCAGAATCTAGCAACCTTGCCCTAACGAGCCCGTGCGAAGAGATCGCGGACCGTGCCCGCGAAGGGCGCAAGAATGGCGAGCACAAGCAGGGCCCAGCGGACAGCCTGACCGTTCTCCAGCCCCTCGCCGAGCATGGATATGGCCGCCGACGCGAGCCCCAGAATGACAAGCAGAGCCTCCTCGCGACGAAGCGGGCCCGGTGCCCTGCGGACATTCAAAGCCGCCAGAATGAGGAACCCCGCCGCCGGAACCGTGAAGGCGGCGAGGGGGAAATCCGCATAGCGCGGATCAAAGGCAAGACCGAGGGAACAGACGAGCGCGCTTGCAAGGACGCTTAGATGCAAAAGGCCAAGCACCACCGGTCTGGTCATCCCCGCAGCCTGCGGAACCCGGCACCATTGGGCCACGGCAGCAAGAGGAGCCGGCGCATCGGCGGACCTTCCCCGCGCGATCTGGGGGAGCAACAGCAGAAGGCAGGCCAGCGTCTGCCCCATGAGATATAGCTCGACAACCCCCTCGAACAGATCCCGATAGGCCGCCAGAGACTGCTGGGCTTGCAGCACCACGAAAACGCTCGCAATGGAGCCAAGCGCGCTGACCCCGACAAGCGGCACCCCCCGCACCCGGATAAACAGGCAGAAGCCGGTCAGAACCAAAGCAATGGCAATGCTTACCTTCGCCGCCTGCTTCCAGTGAGGCTGGTTGCTGACAGGCCCCTGCCAGGAAAACTTTGCCTCGCGCGCTTCATCATAGATGCCCCAGTTGCCGCCGACCGTTCCCTCCAGCGCACGTTTCCATGGCTGGTCGAACGCCTCAATCAGATTGTAGTCAACCCCGGCATGCTGGGCCCAGACCATGAAGCTGCGCAGATAGAGGGCTTCCGACACCGGGGAGGGAATCGCAGGGCCGCGCTGGCGGCCCTTGCTGGGGAAACCGGTCTCACCAATGACAATCTGCTTGCCGGGGAATCTGGCGCGTATCTGCTCCACCGCCTCATCCACCAGAGCGACGCCACCCGCCGCCGAACGTGGATGATCTTCCCAGAAGGGCAGAATATGGACAGTCAGAAAATCGACCGAATCAGCCAGCTCCTGCGGCGCCTTCAGCCAGAAGTCCGTAACATCCGCATAGGTGACGGGCTTGCCTGTCTCCGCTTTTACCCGACGCGACAGTGCCGCAAGTTTCGAAGCGGGCTGCTCGTTGCGCAGCAGGACCTCATTGCCGACGATAATGGCGCGGACCGTCTCAGGATAGGCCCGGGCAAGCGAGATGACCCTTTCGATCTCCTTCTCATTATCCGCATCCACGCGCCCGATCCAGGCGCCGAGCAAAACCTGCATATGATCTTTTTCAGCCACGACCACAGCATGATCCAGCCCCTGCCCAGGGGAATAAAGGCGTATGCAATCTGTGGATTTCGACAGCAGCGCCAGATCGCTCTCGATTTGCCTCTGGCTGGCCACATAAGCCGGGTTGAACGGCGTATCGCTCCCCCGGAACGGGGTGTAGCTCATGCAATGAACCTTGCCGGAAGGCGCATCGACCATGGAAACAGGCTCACCCAGCCATTGCCAGATCAACCAGACAAGCAGAACGGAAACGAGGATACTGGCCAGAAGGCACGAAGCAGTCTTGATCATGGGAGATGGAATTTCCAGAACTTGCGCCAATCGACGGCATCGCAGAGACGCATGTTGTACTTTTCGGGGATAGCCCGCAAGCAACCCGGAGAATGAGAACGCCGGAGGGAAAAAGAAAACCTTCGACAGGATGATCTCTGTCGAAGGTCAAGTTACCGCCGCCATAACGCTTCAATCTTCAAAGGAACCGATAGCCCCAAACTCTTTCTCAATAAATCCAGCGAATGCCTTTATTCGAGCAAAAGTGAGCGATTCCACGTTCGCAAATTCTTAAAAAAATGTCTGATATTCCGTCATCATATGACTGCAGGATGATGGGCTGATCAAACGGGAATCATTTCTTTCTGAGAAAAAGCGAAGAGAGCGGGCAGGTTTTGAACACCAGATTGGAAGGCTCTTGCCTGCCACATGTCCTCTCCGCGCCACCTGGCCCCGGAAGCCATCACCGGACATCCGGCCGGTCGCAAATCCCATTGCCAAAGTCAGGATTGTAGAAGATTTTATATCAAATCTTTATATATCTCCCTCATGCACCTTGACCGGTGCCATATCGGGGGTGGACAGCAGTAAGTGACAACAACCATTACTGGCCTCAATGTCAGACCGTCCGAGAGCAGGACCGTATCCCGGCGGCTCTCCGTTCAGGTCTATGTCTCCACTCTCTTTGTCATTCTGGTTCTTTCCCTTGGCGCCCTGCTGTCCTGGCTTTCCTATGACCGGACCCGCGAGGTGATCCTGCTGGCGTCGGAACAGCTTATGGACAGACTTGCGCAGACCGTAGGAGCGGAATTCCAGATCAGTGGCCAAGTCGTTGAAGCTGCGATGATGGTGTCCGGCGACACTGACATCACTTCCGCCTTCACCCTTGCCGACCGGCTGAAGGGTATTGGTTCACTCGTCAGGCTTCTCCACACCCGCCCCGAAGTCACAGCAACCTACGCTGCATACCCCAATGGGGATTTCATCATGCTGCGAGCCTTGCAGAACGACAATGACCGGCGGATGAACAATGCCCCTCCCGGCAGCGCCTACCTGGTTCAAAGCACGGAGCGAAGCCCGCACTATGCCTCGGTGATCGGCACCTTCATCTATCTCGACCAGGACCTGAACATTATCTCGAAAGTCGACCGTTCTGATTATCGGTTCGACC
>JAATFR010000056.1 GCA_015655095.1 Hyphomicrobiales bacterium
CGTAGCGCGCGGCGATGTTCCCAAGTTTTTACTGGATCGCAAAAGCCCGGGCTCGAACTGGCTTTCCCTGCTCTGGTCTGACCCCGGCAGGTTTTCTGGGCTTGTCTCCGTGAACGATATCTGAACGTGACTGCGAAATCGGCTTCTCGACGCGAGATCGCGTGACGGATGCCTTGCCGGGCATTATGCGAGAACATCGCATTTCCGCACGGCAGATCAGGATGGACAACGTGAACCACCAGGCCAGTTTCACGGCTCTGCTCGGAGGCAACCGCGCGGTCCCCGTAGTCACCTTCGGAACGGTAGAGGACGCCGCACCGGTCGGGCGCGCCCTGCTCGAAGGCGGTGTGGGTGTCATCGAAGTCACGCTGCGCACGCCGGCAGGGATCGAGGCGCTCCGGCGCCTGAAGGCTGAGTGCCCCAGTCTCGTGCTCGGCGCCGGCACCGTCCTTGACACGTCGCAAGCCGAGGCTGCCGTGGCGGCAGGCGCCCGCTTTCTGGTGTCGCCCGGCCATACGGACAAGCTTGTGAGTTGCGCCAAGGATATCGGCGTGCCCTGGATGCTGGGCGCCACCTCCCTCAGCGAGGTGATGGGCCTGCGTGAACAAGGCTTCCTGGTTCAAAAGTTCTTCCCTGCCGAGCCTGCCGGCGGCACGGCGGTACTCAAGGCGATCGGCTCCGTGCTGCCGGATGTGAAGTTCTGCCCCACTGGCGGCATCTCGGCGGAAAAAGCGCGAGACTACCTGGCGCTGCCCAACATCATCGCGGTCGGCGGCTCCTGGTTCGTGCCGAGCAGCGGCATCGACCTGGCGGCCGTGACGGCAGCGGCGCGTCAGGCCGCTGCGACCTTGAATGAAGCGGCTTGAGGGAGAACTTTCTTTCGCCACGGCTTAAGCCTCACCAAAACCACAATGCCGTCCGATGGAAGCCATCGAGCGACAGAATTTCGAGGAGTGAAAACTTTATGTTCGCACGCATCAACGCTCTCGGACTGACCGTGGCCGCCCTATTGGGCGCGACTGCCGCTTTCGCGCAGAGCGGCAGCCCCTTCGCGACCCTGGCGGGCTCGTGGTCAGGCAGCGGCACCATCGCCATGAGCGATGGGCACAGCGAGCGCATCCGTTGCCGGGCGCAATATGAGGTCACGCCGAGCGGCATCATCATGCACCAGAACCTGCGCTGCGCCTCGGACAGCTACAAATTCGAGGTGAAGAGCAGCCTGCAGGTCGATGGGAATCAGATTCTAGGCACCTGGACCGAAACGACGCGGCAGGTAACGGGCGACGTCACGGGCACGATCAGCGGCGGAAACATTTCAACCAGCGTCAAGGGCACCGGCTTCACGGCAACACTCGTGGTGCAGACGCGGGGCAATAGCCAAGCGGTCTCGATCGTGCCGGAGGGCACCGACGTTCAGTCGGTCAGGATCGAGTTGAAGCGGGCCTGACCGCTTCAAGCCGCCCGAAGTTCCCGGAACGCTCGGGTATCGGCCCGAGCGTTTTCTTTGACTATTCCGCCGCGCGGGACCGCAGCGGTGCTGCATCCGATCGGCGCCTGGGCAAATGCAGCCGGAGCCAGCTGATCGTCGGACGCAGGATCAGGAAGTCGGCGACCAGCGCCGCTATCATGGCGAAGGCCGAGAGCCAGCCGAAGGTGCGCAAGCTGGGCAGGTCCGAGAATACGGTCACCGCAAGACCGCAAGCCAGCACAATGGAGGTGAGGATCAGCGCGGGCCCCATCAGCACGGTGGCACGTTCGACCGCAACTGCCGGATTGGGGTCGTAATGCTCGTCATCCTCATGGCGTAAGCGATTGAGGAAGTGGATCGTTGCGCTGAGACCAAGGCCGAACGAGACTGTCAGCGCCACCACGCTGATGAATTGCAGCCCTCCTCCCGTCCACAGCAGCACCGCACCCGATAGCACTACCGGGAAGATGCCCGGCAGGATAGAGGCCAGGAACACGGTGACCGAACGGAACGCGAGACCGATGAACGCCGCCACCAGCAGGAATTCGAAGGTGAGGCCGTGGTTCAGCTTCTCGATCATGGTCGAGGAATTGCGTGCAGCGATCACGGCAAGACCGGTCACCGCAATCTCATAGCCGGGATGCGCGGCACGGATCGGATTGAGCGCCTGATCGAGCTGGTTGACCACCGGCAGCAGCCGGCTCGAATCCTTGTCGGGAATGCGGCCCGACACCAGCACCGCCTGATGGTCCTTGGCAATGAAGCGCTGCGTCAGATGGGCTGGCATCAAGTCGACATATTCCTTCAGCGTGCCGACATC
>JAATFR010000092.1 GCA_015655095.1 Hyphomicrobiales bacterium
ATTCTGGCGCGCACCTTCGAGACCGGGCGCTACCAGGTGGACAAGGTCGTGCCCTCCTGGAGCCCGAGCATGGACATCCAGATTTCGAGCAATTTCGAGCGGTTGCTCTATGACGCCTATGACCGGGATGGCGGCGCCGTGCAGACGATGATGGCGCAACAGGTCCAGTCCGGCGGCTTCGACATTGATCCGGTCCGGCTTGAAACGTTGAAAACGACCTTCGGCGTGGTGCGCGTGGATGAGGACGAGACGCTCGCCATGATCCGCTCGACCTATGCGGAAACCGGGGAAATCATCGATCCGCATACGGCAGTCGGCGTCGCAGCGGCAAGCGCTGCGCGCGGCGATGGCGTCATCCCGATGGTGACGCTGGCGACGGCCCATCCGGCCAAGTTTCCCGATGCGGTCGAACGCGCCATCGGCATCCGGCCCGCTCTGCCGCCCCGTCTGGCCGGCCTCTTCGAGAAAGAGGAGCGCCTGACGGTACTCGAAAACGATGCCGCCGCCGTCAAGGCCTTCATCCGTGAGCGGAGCCGGGCGGTTTCGGCCTGATATTTATTCCCTCTTTTGATTGAAAAGCATGACTGTAGAGATTACCCGGCTCGAAAATGGACTGACTGTCGCCACGGATGCGATGGCGCATCTGGAGACAAGCTCTCTTGGCATCTGGGTCGATACCGGCGCGCGCCATGAGACGCCGAGCCAGCACGGCATTTCGCACATGCTCGAACATATGGCCTTCAAGGGTACGGCGCGGCGCAGCGCGCGCGATATCGCCGAAGAAATCGAGAATGCCGGGGGCCATCTCAACGCCCATACGGCACAGGAAAGTACGGCCTATTACGCCCGTGTACTGAAAGACGATGTGCCGCTCGCCATTGACCTGCTGGGGGATATTCTCCAGAACTCCACCTTCGCGGCGGAGGAGCTGGAACGGGAACGAGGCGTCATCATCCAGGAAATCGGGCAGGCGAACGATACCCCGGACGATCTGGTGTTTGACCATTTCCTCGGCGCGGCTTTCCCCGGTCAGGCGCTTGGACGGCCCATTCTGGGCACGGTCGATACCGTGTCCGGCTTCGGCCATGACGATCTTCAGGGCTATATGGATGAGCGCTACAGTGCGCAAAGCATGGTGCTGGTGGGGGCGGGCGCCGTTGACCATGAAGCGCTGGTCGCTCGCGCCCGCGATGTTTTCGGCGATCTGCCTTCACACCCGGCGCGCGGTTTTGAAGCGGCCCGTTTTCAAGGCTGTGACAGGCGCGAGGAGCGCGATCTGGAGCAGGCCCATCTGATCGTGGGTTTTGAAGGCGTTCCCTACGGCGACCCGGATTATTACGCGGCACAGGTCGCCTCAGCCATTCTGGGTGGCGGCATGTCCTCGCGACTCTTTCAGGAGGTGCGGGAGAAGCGTGGGCTTTGCTACACGGTGTTTTCCTTCGCATGGTCCTTTTCCGATACGGGTGCGTTCGGCTTCTACGCAGGCACGGACCCACAGGATCTGGGAGAGCTTGTCAGTGTTGCCGCAGGCGAAGCCCTTCGGCTGGGCGAGGATGTCACTGAAACAGAGGTTTCACGCGCACGTGCGCAAATGAAAGCTGGCCTGCTGATGGCGCTTGAGTCTTCTTCGTCGCGGATCGAACAGATCGCTCGCCAGCACATGATCTATGGCCGGGTGCTCTCCATGGAGGAAACCCTCAGGAAAGTGGAAGCCGTTGATGTCGATGCTGTCAAAAAGGCAGCACAGCGCATCTTTCATGGCAAACAGCCTGCCGTGGCGGCGGTTGGGCCGTTGGGCAGCCTTGAAAGCTATGAGAAGATCGCGGCAAACTTCGTTTAAATGTATCGCGTAGAATTGTGGACCAGGTTGATCATATTCGGGCTTCCTTATGGCCTTGCTCTATTCCTTCTCACGTATCCCGGGGCTCTCGTTGATTACAGGAGCCGGGGTGTTTTTGCGTGCGCCGAATATGCATGACTATGAAGAATGGGCACAGTTGCGCGAGGAAAGCAGAGCTTTTCTTACACCCTGGGAGCCGGTATGGCCTGCCGATGATTTGACGCGCATGTCGTTTCGCCGTCGTCTGCGCCGTTATTCGAAGGAAGTCCGTGAGGATACCGCATATCCTTTTTTCATTTTTCGCAGCGGGGACGGCGCCCTGGTTGGCGGCTGCACGCTTTCCAATGTTTCGCGCGGCGTGCAGCAATATGCCACTCTTGGTTATTGGGCAGGGGAACGCTACGCGGGAAAAGGTTTTATTACTGCAGCCGTATGTGCCCTTGTTCCCTATGCTTTCAATGAATTGAGGCTTCACCGGATTCAGGCTGCCTGCCTGCCAGAGAATGAGGCCTCCAAGGCTGTTCTGCGCAAGGCCGGGTTTGAGGAGGAGGGAATCGCGCGCGGTTACTTACGTATCAATGGTGCGTGGAGGGATCATCTTCTGTTCGCCATGCTGGCAAGCGACGTGCGCTCATGACCAGACGCTTCGCGAGCATATTTGCAGGCCTGATCCTTGCGGGCGGCATGACGTTTGCCCTGGCTGCGGACCCTGTGCCGAAACTTGTTCCGGTTTCGGTTGGTGCAGAGCCTGGATTGATCGACCTCACGCCCCATACGGTTCAGTTCCCCGAAAAGCAGGGTGAACAGCTTGTCATTGATGTCGGCCCGGATGTGGCCCCCGCGCCTGACAATGCCGCCCCCGATAGCGATGCGCCTGACGACACTGCACCCGGTGACAGTGCGGACAGCGATAATGGTGCGGGTGCCGGGCCTCTGGTGCTGTCGGATGGCAACGGGGAAACGCCCGGTCAGTGGACTGCCGTCGCCCTTGCCAACGAGACGCAGGATGATCTCGATGTTCTGGTCCTGCTCGACCGTCGACCAACGGGTTTCGCCGCCCTTATGGGGCAGGCTGGC
>JAATFR010000255.1 GCA_015655095.1 Hyphomicrobiales bacterium
ATGCGGCATCGCCTTGCACAAAGGTGGGTATGCCGTGCCATGAATGCAAGCGCCATCCACTTTAGCTGTGTGATTTTGCAACGGATCAATGTTTGCCCCGATTATCGGCAATCGCAGGTGGCATTCGGTAGCGCGTGCGTTAGAATGGTTCAAAAGTGAAAGCAAACAGGAGTATCGATCCATGCATGAACTTCCCGCTCTGCCCTATGCGGAAGATGCGCTGGCCCCTAACATTTCGGCCGAAACGATCAGCTTCCATTACGGCAAGCACCACAAGGCCTATGTTGATAACACCAACAAGCTGATTGCGGGCACCGAGCTTGAGAAGTTGCCTCTGGTCGAGCTGATCAAGGTTGCGGCGGCGGACCCTTCCAAGAAGGGCCTTTTCAACAATTCAGCCCAGATCTGGAACCATGATTTCTACTGGCATTCGATGAAGCCCAAGGGCGGTGGCAAGCCGACCGGCAAGCTCGCCGAGGCGATCGACCGCGACTTCGGCGGTCTCGACAAGTTCTATGAAGAATTCAAGACCAAGGGCGCGGGCCAGTTCGGTTCTGGCTATGTCTGGCTCGTTTCCTCGGGCGGCGTGCTCAAGGTGATCGGCACCGCGAATGCGGAAACGCCGATCACGACCGCAGATGTGCCGATTCTGACCTCCGACGTCTGGGAGCACACCTATTACATCGATTACCGCAATCGCCGTCCCGATTACCTCACCACCTTTGTGAATGAGCTGATCAACTGGGACTTCGCGGAAGAGAATTTCGCCAAGCTCTGATTGGTGGCTGGTTCAGACGATTGACGGGCTGGAGCCCTGGCTCCGGCCCGTTTTCTTTTGGGACAGGATCTTTTTTTTCTGCGATTCGTTCGCATTTTCCTCTTGCGACTCCGGGTCCTGTTTTCTATATTCATTCTAATTATTAGTATCGTTCTAAATTTAACAGGATTCCACGATCATGTCGGCCCTCGCCAAAACCCTCTCAGGCTGGAAAGGAGCCGCTGTACCGCAAACCGGTGCTGGCGGCGGTCCTGTGCGCCTGCCGGTCAGGGGAATGGCGGGCGCAGGCCTGCTTGTGGCGGTCGGCTATGTCGATCCAGGCAACTGGGCGACGGACATGGCTGGTGGTTCGCTCCATGGCTATGGCCTGCTCTCGGTTGTCGCTATCGCCTGTCTGCTCGCCATGGCGGTGCAGTTGCTGGTGGCGCGGGTGACGCTTGCCACGGGCGCGGACCTCGCGACGCTGACGAACCGGCATATGCCGCGCCCCGTTGCGCTGGGCATCTGGCTCGCGGGTGAGGCGGCCATCGTGGCGACGGCTGTTGCAGAGCTGACCGGCGGTGCCGTCGCCCTGCTGCTGTTGTTCGGCCTGCCGCTGACCTTCGGCTTGATTCTCACAGCCGTGGGTTCGATCCTGCTGATGATGCACGCCCATGCCCGGGGGCAACAGGCGCTTGAAACCTGCATCAATGTGCTGATAGCCATTGTCGCGGTGTCCTTCCTGCTGCTGGTCCTCAAGGTCGGGCCGGACTGGAGCGCGGCTGCGGCAGGCATTGCCGAAACCCCGCGCGCGCTCGCCGACAAGGCCGGTCTGCTGCTGGCGATCGGCATCGTCGGCGCGACGATCATGCCGCACAATCTCTACCTCCATTCAGGCCTGATCGCGGATCGCGCCCGTCACCTTGTGGACGCCGACAAGGACAAGGCCCTGCGGGTCGCCTCCATCGACACGGTGGTGGCGCTCAGTCTGGCCATGCTGGTCAATATGGCGATCATGGTTGTTGCTGCGGCCTCGCTCAGTGGCAGCCGGTTCGATGTCACAAGCCTTGCCGGCGCGCATCAGGCCATCGCGGTTGCGCTTGGCGTCGGCCCCGCTCTCGTCTTCGCCATCGCGCTCTATGCGGCGGGACAAAGCTCGGCCATCACCGGCATGTTGGCCGGGCGCGTGCTGATTCAGGGATTCCACGGGAAAAAGAATGCAACGCCCGCCTCCGGCAATGCCCCCTGGTTGCGTGGCCTCGTTACGCGGGTCGTTGCTGTGCTGGTTGCCATAGTGATGCTCACCCAAGGAGGCGAGGGCGCGGACGGGCTGCTGGTGCTGAGCCAGACGGTGCTCGGTATGGCCCTGCCTTTCGTGCTGGTGCCGCTCATCATCTTCGCCGCCCGGCGCAATCTGCTGGGCCGGTTCGCGCTGCCCCG
>JAATFR010000292.1 GCA_015655095.1 Hyphomicrobiales bacterium
GGCGGCTATCATGGCGACACGCTCGCCACCATGTCGGTCTGCGACCCGGACGAGGGGATGCACACGCTGTTCAAGGGCGCTATGGCCGAGCAGCTGCTGACCGACCTGCCTGCGACGTCGGAAAAGGTAGAAGCATTCGAGCGGTTTCTCGCAGCCCATGCGCACGAGATCGCGGCCGTCATCACCGAACCGCTGGTGCAGGGCGCGGGCGGGATGCGTTTTCATGACGGGGAAACGCTCAAGGCCATGCGGGCGGCCTGCGACCGACATGGCGTGCTCCTGATCGTCGATGAAATCTTCACCGGCTTCGGGCGGCTCGGCTCCATGTTCGCCTGCGATCAGGCGGGCGTCGTGCCTGACATCATGACGCTGTCGAAAGCGCTGACCGGCGGCACCATGGCGCTCGCCTGCGCGGTCGCCCGCGCGCATGTGTTCGAGGCCTTCTGGGGCGATGACGCCGGCATGGCGCTGATGCACGGGCCGACCTATATGGGAAATCCGCTGGCCTGTGCCGCCGCCAACGCCTCGCTTGACCTGTTCGAGCGCGAGCCGCGTCTGGAGCAGGCGCGGGCGATCGAAGCCCAGCTCCGGGTGGAGCTTGAGCCCGCCCGCAAGCTTCCCGGGGTGGTTGACGTGCGCGTCAAGGGCGCCATTGGTGTCATCGAGCTGAAAAAAATCAATGATCTCAACGGCCTCAAGCGCCGTTTCGTCGAGGCGGGGGTCTGGATCCGGCCCTTCGGCAATATCGTCTATACGACACCGCCACTGGTTATCGGGGCTGATGATCTGGGCATTCTTGCATCCACAATGGTGCAGGTGGTGGCGCAGGGTGGGGCGTGAGGGCCCGCCTCTTGTTGAGCCGGAGCCGCGCAGACCGTAAGCTCGCTCCAGACAATCTGATTCGCGTGAATGCCTCCCCGAGGCGGTTCTTGAGGCGGACAGCGGCGCGACGGATTTGAAATGCGCCCGGCGAGAAGGCCAGATCATGCAGAACGAACCTCCCAGAAGCGGTTATCCCGATGACGAGGATGACGATGACATCCGCGATGGCCGGCGCGAGCCGCGTCTCGGGGCGGGGCCGATTGGGGGGGGGGCTGTCGAGGCCGATCCCGAATTTCCCCGGATCACCGGCCGGCCTGCCTTTTCGGCGGGGGAGCGACCGACGCCGCCCGAGCCTGATATTGTCTATACCCCGGAGGAATTTGAAGATGGCGGCAGCAGCATGACCCGCTGGCTTGTAGGCGGCGGTGCTGTTATCGCCCTGATGCTGGGCGCGCTCGCGGCCATCTGGCTTTCAGGATCGAACGCGCCGACGCCGCCTCAGGCTCCCGATCAGGCCGCGCAGGCTCCCGTGACGGAGGCTCCCGCGCAAACCGGCGCAATGACGTCGCCGCCCGCCAGCGCGCCTGAAACGATTTCAGGCGGATCATCCACCATTCCCGGCAATGCGCTGCCACCCGCGACCGTGCCCGGGGCATCGGTCCCGCAGACGGTTCCTCCTGCCGCCGCTCCGCAGGCTGCCGCACCGATCCAGACGCCACCCGCAACTGTGCCGGCTCCCGTCGCCCCGGTAACGCAGGCTGCCCCGTCAGAGACGCCTGCCCCATCGGCGCCCGCAGCCACCAAGCCTGCCCAGTCTGCGACCACAGCCAGGGGGGCCTATGGGCTCCAGTTCGCGGCTGTCAGCGAGCGGGCGACGGCGGACAAGGAAATCGCCAAGCTCAAGAGCCGCTACCCTTCAGTGCTTGGCGGCCATGGCTTCAAGGTTGAAAGCGCGCAGGTGTCCGGCAAGACGCTGTACCGGATCGTCGCCACAGGTTTTGCCAGCCGCGAGGCCGCGAATTCGGCCTGCGCCAAAATCAAGTCCGGCGGTGGGGCCTGCTTCGTGCGCGCCCCTAAATAGGCTTCGGCCCCCTTATCCCCGCCTGGGATAAGGGGGCCAGGCCTAGGCGGCTCTCATGGCGTTCTGCCATGGCCTCATGTCCATCCGGCGCGGGCCTTTTCCCGGATGCGGGCGGGGCTTCCTTGCGATATTCATCAAACAATCAAAATTATCATGGGGAGTGGATCGGCATGGCTGTCGAAGCGGTAATCTGGGATTTCGGCGGCGTGCTGACGTCGAGCCCGTTCGAGGCGTTCGCGCGCTATGAAAAAGAGCGCGGGCTGCCGAAGGACCTGATCCGGACCATCAACGCCACCAACCCCGACGCCAACGCCTGGGCGCTGTTCGAGCGCAGCGAAATCGACATTGACGGGTTTGACCGCCTGTTCGCCGGGGAAGCTGCTGCGCGGGGCTTCGATGTGCCGGGGCGCGCGATCATCGAACTTCTCTCCGGCGACATCCGCCCCGAAATGGTGGAGGCGCTGAAGCGCTGCAAGGCAAGGGCGAAAGTCGCCTGCATCACCAACAATGTGCCCGCCGGCAAGGGGGCTGGCATGGCGCGCAGCGAGGAAAAGGCCAAGGCGGTGGCCGAGGTCATGGCGCTTTTCGATCATGTGATCGAAAGCTCGAAGATCGGCATCCGCAAGCCCGATCCGCGCATCTACCAGCTTGCCTGCGAGGCGTTGGGCGTGAGCGCCGCCGGGTGCGTCTATCTCGACGATCTGGGCATCAACCTCAAGCCTGCGGCGGCGCTTGGCATGAAGACCATCAAGGTGCTCGGCGTCGAGCAGGCGCTCGGCGATCTTGAAGCAGCTGTTGGCTTTCCCGTCCGCTAGGGTCTAACCTTTTCCCCAAAGAATAATAATGGGGAGGAGCGTCATGCTCAGGCCACAGGCGAAAACGATTGATCTCGACGGCAAGCCGGATCTGAAGAATCCTGATCTTTACATGGACGGCGGTTTCCATGAGGTTTTCAGCCGTCTGCGGGCGGATGAGCCCGTCTACTGGAACCCGGAAGCCGATGCGTCGGGCTTCTGGGCCATCACGCGCTATGACGACATCGAGGCGATGTCGAAAAATCCCGCGTTGTTTTCCTCGGCGCGTCATCTGGGCGGACACCGGATTTTCGACGAGCATACGCTCGAGAACAACAGCACCGACGCCTCGATGATCTCGATGGATCCGCCGGGGCATACGGGTTACCGGCGCATGGTGACGCCGGGCTTCGTGCCCAAACGCATTTCCGGCATGGAAGATCGCATCCGCGCCCGGGTCACCCGCATTCTCGATGCGATGGAGGCGAAGGGAAAAGCGGATGGCGGGGTGGAGTTCGTCTCCACCGTTGCGGCGGTGCTGCCCATCGAGGTGTTGGCCGAGCTTTTCGGCGTGCCGGAAGCGGATGGACCGAAGCTCTTTGAATGGTCGAACGCGACCGTCGGCGAGGACGACCCGGAACTGCGCGTATCCGATGAATATATGCGCCAGTGCGTGTCCGAGATGGCGGGCTATGCGGCGGGCCTGTGGCAGCAGCGGCAGGAAAATCCGGGCGATGATCTTATCACCATGCTGGCGCACTCGAAGATCGACGGCAAGGAGATGAGCTTCGCGACCTATATCGGCACCTTCATCCTGCTCGTCGTCGCGGGCAATGAGACCACCCGCAACTCCATATCCGGCGGTCTGCTGGCGCTGACGGAGTTTCCCGAACAAAGGCAAAGGCTGCTGGACGATCCATCGCTTATTCCCAGCGCCGTTCAGGAAATTGTCCGCTGGGTCAGCCCGGTCCTGCATATGCGCCGGACGGCGACGGCGGATACGGAAATCCGGGGACAGAAGATTACCAAGGGCGACAAGCTGGTGATGTGGTACGCTTCGGCCAACCGGGATGGGGACAAGTGGGCCGATCCCTTCGCTTTCGACGTGGGCCGCTACACGAACCGGCAGGCGCCGACCCATCTGGGCTTTGGCGCGGGCCAGCATTTCTGCCTGGGCTCGCGGCTTGCCGAGCTTCAGCTCAAGATTCTCTATGAGGAAATGCTGAGCCGGTTCCCCGATATCCGGGTGACAGGTCCGGCCCGGCGTCTGCGCTCGAATTTTATCTCCGGCATCAAGGACATGCCGGTCAGTTTCTGAACGAGTGGGAACATAGAGGCATGATGGCGCGGGGCAGCCTGGCCATCATGCCTTGTCCATTCCGGCGCGCGTTCTTCAGGCTGTGGCGCGCGCATCGAAAATGTCGGCGGCGCTCAGGTCCATGTCCTTGCCGAGCTGTTCGAGGATGAGCTGCTCGACGCGGGCGCTGCCTTCGGCGTTCGCCGTCGCCTTCCAGACCATCCCCAGAATCTCCTTGCGCTCGGCGGGAGGGAACGCCTCCTTGATCGCGCGCGAAAAGATCGAGTCCGCGTAGGGCAGGCGCAACCTTTTGTCGGCTTCCAGAACCAGTGCCTCGGCCGCGGCTTCATCAAGGCCGA
>JAATFR010000313.1 GCA_015655095.1 Hyphomicrobiales bacterium
AGACCGGCTGAAGCTGAATTCTTTCCAGCAGGCCATTTTCATGCACTTGAACCTGTCCTGCTCCTCTTCCCGGATTTCCTCGGTTTTGTTTATGTGTCTTGGTTTTAACCGAGCCGCCGACGCCTGCGCAAATGATAAGAATCCCTGCCGGTTTCAGGCCCTGCGCGACCTTGGAAACCCTGCGTCAACTTTTCCCGCAGAGCGCGCGCGTGCCGGGAAGAGGAGGGAATCCCTTGGCTTTTCAGACATTTCGAGGGGAGAAAGGGAGATTGGGGGAGCGGTCGATCCTCATATTATCAGGAGACCACAGGCCGGATGTTCGATGGAGCAAGGGCATTTCTGCCCGCGCTGCACCATCGAACATTTGTCAGGATGAGCTTGTTTCATAGATATGCTGAAGGAAGTTTTCCTTCTCAGCCACGGGCGCTCCGACGCCGCGCGGCCTTCCGGCGCTTGCGCAGCAGCCAGCCGACAGCAAGGCTTGCGCCTGCAATCGCAAGGAGTGTCGCCGCCTTGTTGCGTTCAGCCTGCTCCACAACCTCGATGCTGTAGCGCTTGCCGTTCGCCGCCGTGTGGTGGACGAGGGAGGAGCCATTCTCGACCAGATCATCAAGCGCATGGCGAGCATCGCCATAACGATGCTCGGCCCGGCCCAGAATCTGGTCGATAACCCCGCTTGCCTGCAACCTGGATTTGCCAGCGAGGCTGCCGACCGCTGTCTTGGCCCGGCCCTTGAGGTTGCGGGTACGTCCGTGTCGCTGGTTTCTGTTCATTATTCCGGTTTCCTTTGCGCATGAGGCATCCCGGGCGGGGGTAACCCAATCCCTGCCCTTTGGATGTTTACGCTGGAGCCGGCGTTTGGTTCCACGGGCGGGCGTCACGGGAAAAGCGGGAGCAAGGGCCGTCCCGCCTGTGACGGGACGGCATCAGGTAGCGTGTCAGGCGGCGAGGAAACCTTCCAGCCGCTTGCGGATGATCGTCTCGGCCTCGCTGATGATCCGTTCTATCAGTTCCTTGCAGGTCGGAATGTCGTGGATAAGGCCCGCAACCATGCCGCAGCTCCAGGCGCCTGCATCCATTTCGCCCTGTTGCATGACCCGGGGATAAACGCCGCCGACCAGATCATGAATATCGGCGATGGTGACATTTGCTCCCTTTTCGCGCTCGATCTCGACGATTTTGTCTACGGCGCTGTTGTCGAGCACGCGCTCCGTGTTGCGCAGTGAACGCATGATCAGACGGGTATCGAGTTCGCTCGCGGCGAGCAGGGCCTTCTTGACGTTTTCATGGACAGGAGCTTCCTTTGTAGCGATGAAGCGGGTGCCCATGTTCATGCCTTCAGCGCCCAGCGCCATGGCGGCGACGAGGCTGCGCGCATCGGCCATGCCGCCCGATGCGACGAAGGGGATTTTCAGCTCTTCCGCCGCGCGGGGCAGCAAGATCATGTTGGGCACGTCATCTTCGCCCGGGTGACCGCCGCACTCGAAACCATCGACGCTGACCGCATCGCAGCCGATCTTCTCGGCCTTGAGCGAATGGCGAACGGAAGTGCATTTGTGGATGACCTTGATGCCGGCCGCCTTCAGCGATGGCAGATATTGCTCGGGGCTGCGGCCCGCCGTTTCCACCGCCTTTACGCCACCTTCAATGATGGCCTGAATATATTCCGGATAGGGCGGCGTGGTGAAGGCGGGCAGGAAGGTGAGGTTGACGCCGAAGGGTTTGTCCGTCATGTCGCGGCAACGGGCGATTTCCTTGGCCAGATCTTCCGGCGTGCGCTGGGTCAGACCGGTGATGATGCCAAGGCCCCCCGCATTCGACACCGCCGACGCCATTTCGGCAAAGCCGACAAAGTGCATGCCGCCCTGAATGATGGGATGCTTGATGCCGAAAAGTTCGGTGATGCGTGTCTTCATGGGTTTCCAACCTTCGTTTCGTTTATGGACGGAGCCGGGATCAGCCAGAGCGTATTATGAGGCCTGCCGCGGCCGGGGCGAGAGTGCCGCGTTCATTTGCCCGTTGCCAGTTTAAATCTCCATCCTTTCTAGTGGCACCGCGCAACAAAAAATACATGGGAAAAGAACGGCAGGCCGTTTCAGGTGGCGTGGGCGGACGCAGGGACAGGCGGGCAATTTCAAAAAATTGCATTCCCCGCCGGGATTCTTTTCATTACATTCAGATAACCGGCGCAAGCTGCTCAATCGTGAATTTTCCTGTCCGGCAACCCATCCCCCAGCCGGTTGGCCCGAGCTTTGCGTCATGTTTCGCGCGCAAGGCCATGCTTCTTCGACAGGCAGATAGCTGAATCACACCGAGGACGAGTTATGACGAACCATCTCAAGTTCTACATCGACGGCAAATGGACTGACCCGGTGGTGCCCAAGGCGCTTGAGGTGATCAATCCCGCGACCGAGGAGGCCTTCACCTCCATTTCGGCCGGATCGGCAGCCGATGTGGAACTGGCCGTCAAGGCGGCAAAGGCCGCTTTCCCGAGCTTTTCCCTGACCACGCGCGAGGAGCGGCTGAAGCTGCTCCGCCGTGTGCTCGAGCTTTACAACGAGCGCTATGAGGAAATTGCCGAGGCTGTGTCGCAGGAGATGGGCGCGCCTTTGAGCTTTGCCCGTGAGGCGCAGGCCTGGGCTGGTCAGGTGCATCTGGAAGCGACGATCAAGGCTCTGGAAGAATATGAATTCGAGCATCAGCGCGGGACGACGCGGGTGGTTCATGAGGCGATTGGCGTCGTCGGTCTGATTACGCCGTGGAACTGGCCGCTCAACCAGATCGTCTGCAAGGTCGCCCCGGCAATTGCGGCGGGCTGCACCATGGTGCTGAAGCCAAGCGAGATCGCGCCCATCAGCGGCATCATTTTCGCGGAAATCATGGATGCGGCGGGCACCCCCAAGGGCGTTTTCAACCTCGTCAATGGCGATGGTCCTTCGGTCGGTCAGGTCATCGCGTCTCATCCCGATGTGGATATGGTTTCGTTCACGGGCTCGACGCGGGCAGGCATCATCGTCGCCAAGTCGGCCGCCGATACCGTGAAACGCGTGGCGCAGGAACTGGGCGGAAAATCCGCCAACATCATCCTGCCCGATGCCGATTTCGAACATGCGGTGGCGACTGGCGTCACCTCCTGCTTTGCCAATTCAGGCCAGTCCTGCGATGCGCCGACACGCATGTTCGTCCCGCAGGATCGTCATGACGAGGCGCTGGCGATCGCCAAATCCGTGGCTGAGACCCAGACCGTGGGCGATCCCACTTCTCCTGATACGGTGCTCGGGCCGGTGGTGAGCCAGGTGCAGTTCGACAAGATCCAGCGCCTGATCGAGGTCGGGATCAAGGAGGGTGCGACGCTGGTGACCGGCGGGCTCGGCCGTCCCGATGGGCTTAACCGGGGCTATTACGTCAAGCCGACCGTGTTCGGCAACGTGCAGCATGATATGACGATTTCACGAGACGAAATCTTCGGGCCGGTGCTCGCCATTCTGCCTTATGCGAGCGAGGCCGAGGCGATCACGAAAGCCAATGATTCCGTTTATGGGCTTGCCGCCTATGTGCAATCGAAAGACACTGTCCATGCGCGTAAGGTGGCGGCGCAATTGCGCGCCGGTACTGTCAATCTGAACTACCCAGACTGGGATACCCATGCGCCCTTCGGCGGTTACAAGCAGTCCGGCAACGG
>JAATFR010000311.1 GCA_015655095.1 Hyphomicrobiales bacterium
CCAGGGCCAGACGCAGGGGCATGAACAGTTTTCGGCCCTTGAGCCCGGAAGCCGCCTTGACCCGCTCGACCCAGATGCCCCAAGTCTCGCCGTCCCATGGTCCCGAAGGCAGCAGTTCCGCCGCCCGGATCAGCATGGCGGCGTCAGAGACCACCGGCGTGAGGGGACCATTAACCACCTGTGCCCACAGCGACACGTCGCTGAATTTGGCGAGGTTGGGCCGGACCGTTTCCCAGAACAGAAGCCCCAGATCGCAGCCGGACGCGCCGAGGCGGCCAACGACCGCCTCATAAGGCAGCATGTGCAAAAAAGCGGCATTAGTTTTGACAATATCGGCAGGGTCGAACCGGATGTCGGACTTGCCGAACTTGCCGAGATCAAACACCGCCGCCAGCTCCTCAATGGTCAGCCGGGGCTCAACCGGATCGGGCGTGCCGAACCGCGCCAGCAGGGCATTGAGCGCCATCGGCTCATAGCCGCGCCTGCGCAGACCTTCGAGCGAATAGAGATCCCCATCGCGCTTCGACATGGGCCGCCCGTCAGGCCCCTGCATCAGGGAATAATGGGCAAAGAGCGGCGGGGCCGCGCCCAGCGCCTCGAAAATCTGTATCTGGACGCCGGTATTGGTGAGGTGATCGGCCCCTCTGATGACATGGCTTATGGCGAAATCGACGTCATCGACCACGCTCGGCAATGTATAGAGAAAGCACCCGTCCTCGCGGATCAGCACCGGGTCCGACAGGGATTTCGCGTCGACATGGGTGTCTCCGCAGATGATGTCGACAAACCTGACGGCGGCGGCGTCGAGCTTGAAGCGCCAGTGGGGCCGCCTCCCCTCCGCTTCGAACGCGGCGCGCTCCGCATCGCTCAGCAGAAGAGCGGCGCGGTCATAGACCGGCGGCAGCCCGCGCGCATGCTGGCGCTTGCGTTTGCGCTCAAGATCTTCCGCCGTCTCGTAGCAGGGATAGAGCCTGCCGGATTCCCTGAGCTGCGCCGCCGCTGCCTCGTAACGCGCAATGCGCGCCGACTGATGATCCAGAAGATCATGGTGGATGCCGAGCCAGGCCAGATCCTCATATATCCCCAGCTCATAGTCCGCGCTCGATCGCTCCGTATCCGTATCGTCGAGGCGCAGCAGGAAACGTCCGCCCATCCGCGTCGCGAACAGCCGGTTGATGAGCGCGGCGCGGGCGTTGCCGATGTGCAACCGGCCCGTGGGACTCGGAGCGAAACGTACCGTGACGGTCACTTGCCGCTTCCTTCATTCCGCATCGCGGAACCAGTTCGTGATTGGATAGCGCCAGTCGCGCCCAAAGTTGCGCGCCGTGATCTTGACGCCGGGAGCCGCCTGGCGGCGCTTGTATTCCGCCAGATAAAGCATGTGCTCGACACGCTTGACCAATGCCCGGTCATGGCCACGCGCCACGATGTCACGCACCGCCATTTCCTTCTCGATCAGGCATTCCAGAATATCGTCCAGCACCTCGTAAGGCGGCAGCGTGTCCTGATCCTTCTGGTCCGGCTTCAGTTCGGCCGACGGCGGCTTGGTGATAATGCGCTCAGGGATCACGGCGCCCTCGGGTGCGAGGCACCCGACCGGGCGGACCTTGTTGCGGAAATCACAAAGCGCAAACACCCGTGTCTTGTAAAGATCCTTGACCGGATTGAAGCCGCCGTTCATGTCGCCATAGAGCGTCGCGTAGCCGGCCGACACTTCCGACTTGTTGCCGGTGGTCAGCACCAGCGAGCCGAACTTGTTGGAGATCGCCATGACGATGACGCCTCTCGTCCGCGACTGGAGATTTTCCTCCGTCGTGCCGGAATTGGTGCCCTCGAACAGCGGCGCAAGCGCCCGCGTGAAGCCCGCGACCGGTTCCTCAATGGGCACGATGGAATAGCGCACGCCCAGCGCTTTCGCGCAAAGCTCCGCATCCTCAATGCTTTCCGCCGAGGTATAGCGGTAGGGCAGCATGATGCAGTGAACCTTGTCCGCGCCGATGGCGTCCGCCGCA
>JAATFR010000365.1 GCA_015655095.1 Hyphomicrobiales bacterium
TATGCCTGGGTTATCAACAGCGACAGCTCATCATCGGGCGTTTTCGCCAGATAGGCCTGTGCGTAGGATATCGCCTTTGGATAGGCCTTGGCCTGATAATAAAGTTCAGCCACCGTCTTTGTCTGCTTGGCCTTCTGGGCATCAGGCAGATCAGACGATTTAAGCACACGCTCTGCCGCATCTGCGGCGGCGGCGTAATTGCCCGTCTGCGCATTCAGGAACGTTTCGAACTGCGCAATCACGAAAACTTCATAGGATGATTTATCGGAGACGGCACCGGCCTTGCGCACCTCGGCAAGCGCCGCCGCAAACTTCTTGCTGTCGGCAAGCTCCTGAGCGTTCTTGAGGTGCTTTCCAACGTCCGGCCCCACCGACTGATCGGCCTGTGCGGCCGCAACCGGCACGAGAACGGCGGCAAGACCTGCAAACGCGACGCGAAACATCAGCGCCGCGCCAAAGACGCGATACAGCGATTTTCCGGGCATCGATTTTCTGTTGATCTGGTTTTTAAAAATCTGGGTCACGCTTTACTGATCCATATATTGTTCGTTGCCGACGAAGCCGATTTTCTCGACACCAAGCTTCTGGGCAGCCGCCAGCACCTTGGCCACATAACTGTATTTCACCAGCCTGTTCGGCCTCAGGTGCACTTCCGGTTGCGGTGATTGCGCAGCAACATTGCGGAAATACTGGTCGAGAACATCCGTGTTGGGCACCGGCACGCCATCCCACAGAACGGTGCCGTCGAAATCAACCTCAAGATCGATGGTTTGCGGCTGGGTCGTATCCTGCGAATTGTTTAGTCGCGGCATATCGAGCTTGACCGCGTGGGTCTGGATCGGAATCGTGATGATCAGCATGATCAGGAGCACCAGCATGACGTCAATCAGCGGCGTCGTGTTGATCTCGACCATCACCTCGCCTTCTTCGCCTCCAGAGCCTACATTCATGGCCATGGCCGGAACTCCTTAATTAGCGGGCGCACCCTGCGGCTCGGTGATGAATGCGATCTTGGCGATGCCGCCACGCTGGCAATCGACGATGATGCGGCCAATGGCCTCGAACCTTGTGTCCTTGTCGCCCCGGACATGAATCTCGGGCTGCGGTTGCTTGACAGCCGCCTCCTTGATCTTTGTCAGAAGCGCCGCATTGTCGGCCAGCTTCTCCTGCCCCCAGTAGACGTTCTCATCAGCATCGACCGCGACCGTGATGTTTTCCGGCTTTGTCACGGTCGGAATATTGTTCGCGACAGGCAGGTGCACAGGCACGGTCTGGATGGCGACAGGAATAGTCAGTAGAAAGATGATAAGAAGGACGAGCATCACATCCACGAGCGGCGTCGTATTGATCGCCGACATGACCTCGTCGTCTTCTTCCGTGGCAATATTGAGGGCCATTACGCTTCCTTACCGCTTTGCGCCGACTTCGGCGAAATGAGGCACAGCGCGCGATGCCGATTCCAGCTCCACCACAGAGGCCTCGCGCAGCACGCGGGTCAGCACGTCATTGCCGAACCGGCGGAAACTTTCGATGATGGCCTTGTTGCGGCGGACGAGCCAGTTGTAGCTCAGCACGGCCGGCACCGCGACCGCGAGACCGATTGCCGTCATGATGAGGGCTTCACCCACGGGACCCGCCACCTTGTCGATGCTCGCCTGCCCGGAGAGGCCGATCGCGATCAGCGCGTGATAAATGCCCCACACCGTGCCGAACAGGCCCACGAATGGAGCCGTGGAACCCACCGTCGCGAGGAAAGCAAGCCCTGCCTGCAAACGTCCGACGGAAGCATCGACATTGCGCTGGATCGAGACGCTGGCCCATTCAGGCAGGCTGATCTGCGTGCTCAGGCCGTCGCGATGTTCGGTGACCGCATCAATGGCGCCATCGGCGATTGCGCGATAGGCCCCCCGCTCATGCAGCTTGGCTGTTTCTGCCGCCAGGCTTGAGCCTGCGACGAAATCCTTGTGAAGCTTACGGCCTTCATTCAGGAACGCGCGCTGCTCGATGAACTTGGTGATCAGGATGTACCAGGAGCCAATCGACATGATGACGAGGATTAAAAGTGTGCCCTTGGCAATGAAATCGCCCTGTCCCCACAATGCGCCCAGACCGTAAGGATTGGATACGGTCTGGGTGTCGCTGCTTGCCAGCGGACCTTCCGCGACGACGGCATCGGCAGGTGCCGCCGCCTGCTCTGGAGCCGTTTGCGAAGCGTCAGTAGCCGGAGCCGCCTCGGCAGGAGCCTGCGAGGTTTCGGTGCTTGTGCCCGGCTGGGCGGGGGGTGCGTCATCAGCCATCACAGGGGCGGCAAACATGAAAGCCGAAACCGCAGCGACGGCCAGAATTCTGGTAACGGGAGTAAGCATGACAATGTCCTTCGACTGAAGATTACGGGATCGCCCGAGCCGCTGTTATTCGAGCGGATCGTCCCCTTCGAGCTTGAAAACAACGGCAGCCTGGAGCCAGGCGGCGACAGGTTTTCCGTCCTGCGTGGCAGGCAGGAAACGCCAGCTTGACTTCGCCTCGTCCAGAGCGGCCTGGTCGAGCCTGTCCGATCCGCTCGAACGGGCAACTTCGGCCTGACCGACGGTGCCGTTCGGCAGAATGTAGAGGCGCAGCACCACACGCCCTTCCTCTCCGAAGCGGCGCGCCGCCGGGGGATATTCCGGCTGCGCATTGCGATGGCTCGGATCGGACCTCGGCGCTGTCGGCGCAATGGTCGGCTGTGGAGCAGGCTTCACCGGTGCAACCGGTGTCGCCTTCACCTCGCTTTGCACCTGCGTGATCGCTTTTGGTGTCGGCGGCGGAAGATTGATATTGATCTCAGGCGCCGCGACAAAGGGTGGCGGTGGGGCCTTAAGGGTTGGTGGAGGCGGCGGCGGAAGCTCCTTCTTCACCTCCGGGGTGTCGAGAATCTTTACCTGTACAGGCGTGCTGATGATCTGCACGACCGACTGCGCCAGCCCGTTAGCCAGCGCGTAGAAGAGACCGACGTGCAACACAAGGACAACGCCGAGTCCGGCCAGTTTTTTGGCGCTGCGCGCATTTTCACCTTCATCAATATACGCCATTTCCAACCTCGGGACGCGCATCAACCAAACACAAAAACTCACTTGACGAACCGGAATACACCATATTGTCGATTAGTTCAATATAGTTTCGAAACGCGCCTCCGGCTTTGGGGCCAACCGGAACCCGGCAACCACAGTTCAAAGCACTGATTGCCTGCGGGACAGCTCTCGGTCACAAAGACCGGGCGTCCCGCAGGGCTTATGATTTACAGATAGTCAGGCAGCTTATCCCGCCTTGCGATAGCGCTCGGCGGCATGCTCCTGCGCGAAATTAGGGAGCATGGCCTGGCGCGCCGAATTGAGGGCCGTCCACTGCTCCGCATCCGGCAGCGGCGGAATGGTGATGGTCTCGCGGCGATCAAAGCCCACCAGCGCCGCATCCACCAGTTCCTCCGTATCCATAACGCCGGACATGGTGCTCACGTCACGGCCCGAGCGCTCCCAGATTTCAGTCCGGGTGGCGGCGGGCAACACGGCCTGAACATAGACGCCCTTAGGCCCGAGCTCGAGTTGAAGGCCCTGGCTCAGATAAAGGACGAAGGCCTTGGTCGCGCCATAGACGGTCAGGCCGAATTCAGGGGCAAGGCCGACGACCGAGGCGATATTGATGATCGCGCCTTCACCGGCCTTCGCCAGACGCGGCGCGACGGCGCTTGCAAGCCGGGTCAGGGAGGTGACGTTGAGGCTGATGAGGCGCGCGACATCATCCGTCGGCTGGGTGAGAAAGCTGCCAGGAAGGGCGGCGCCGGCGTTATTGACCAGCACGCCGATCCGCGCGTCATCCTTCAGGCGCGCTTCGACCACGGCGAGATCCGCCGGAACGATCAGGTCCGCCTTGATAATGCCGATCGCAACGCCATGGTCCCGGCCAGGGCGCCCGGCAAGCGCCTTCAGACGAGCGTCATCGCGCGCGACAAGCACAAGGTCATGGCCGCGCGCGGCAAACCGTTCGGCATAAACAGTGCCGATGCCGGAAGAGGCGCCGGTAATCAATACGCTGGGCTTTTTTGTCATGGGGCGAGCCTTTTGTTCATGGCCAATAATCATGACGAACATCATGAATGACAGAGAGGTATACATGATATATATCATCAATACTGTCAAGGGACGGCAGGAGAGCGTGAGAAATGAAAGTCAGTCGCCAACAGGTCGAAACAAACCGGCGCAGGATACTGGACGCCGCCGGCCATCTGTTCCGGGAAAAGGGCTTCGAGGCGGTCACTGTCGCCGAGGTCATGAAGGCGGCTGGTCTCACCCATGGCGGCTTTTATGGGCACTTCAAGTCCAAGGATGATCTGATCGCCCAGACGCTGGCTCATCTCCTCTCCGGCACGATACCCGCCCAGGCGGATCTCGCCAGCTACGCAAAAGCCTATCTGACGCCCGCCCGGCGAGACGACCTCGCCCATGGCTGCCCTATGGCGGGACTGGCCTCTGAATCCAGCCGCCAGTCTCCTGAAGCCCGCGACGCCATGGCGGAAGGGCTGCGGCGGCAGATCAAGCTCCTCAGCCGCAATGCCCCCGGCGACACCGTAGAGGAAAAGCGTCAGGCGGCCACCGGAAGCTGGGCCGCCATGGTCGGAGCCATGATCCTGTCGCGCCTCAGCAACGACCCCGCGCTTGCCGATGAGGTGCTGGCGGACACAAGCGCCTGGATCGGGGCCCGCTCGGGCGGCTAGAACGGCAATTGCA
>JAATFR010000147.1 GCA_015655095.1 Hyphomicrobiales bacterium
CACGGGTCAGCAGAACGGATTTACCTTCAGCCTGAAGCCGTTTGGCAAGAGCGCGGGCCTGCGTTGACTTGCCCGCACCCTCCCCACCTTCAAAGCTGATAAAAACGCCCCGCGTCATACCCTCGATACCCGCCTATTGTCTGGAGCCAAACACCGTCTGATGGAGCCCTTCCATCGCCCGGCCGAAGAAGCCCAGACGCTCGACCGAGGCGGCAGCGACCAGCGGCACTTCACGCGCAGGCTTGCCCGGGGCCTCAATCTTGAGGGTCGCCAGTTGCTGGCCCTGGGTGATCGGCGCCTTGGCAGGCAGGTCGTAAACAACCGTCACCTTGAGGGCCGGACGCTGCTCGCTCGATAGCACATCCTTCACGGCGGCAGGGGTTATCAGGGCAACCTTGGTGTCCACACCCTGCCAAACCGGGATCGTATCGACCGTCGCGCCCGCATCGAACAACTGATAGGAGCGGAACGAGCGATAGGCCCAGTCGAGAATGCGGCGCGGCTGATCGGCGCGGGCCTGCATGGACGGCAAGCCATTGAGCACCAGTATCATGCGCTGGCCATTGCGTTTGGACGAGACCGTCAGGCCGAAACCGGACTCCTCGGTATGGCCCGTCTTCAGGCCATCGACAGAGGCATCGGTTTAGAGCAGCGGATTACGGTTGCCCTGAGTAATGCCGTTCCAGGTGAACTGCTTTTCCGAGAAAAAATGATAATAATCGGGAAAATCGTAAATCAGATGGCGCGCAAGCGTGGCGAGATCATGCGCCGTCATCAGATGCTGGGGGTCCGGCCAGCCGGTCGAATTGCGGAAGGTGGACTGGGTCAGGCCCAGTTCCTTCGCACGCTTGTTCTCCTGATCGACAAACGCTTCCTCGGTGCCCGCAAGCCCCTCCGCCACCACGATGCAGGCGTCGTTGCCAGACTGCACGATAATGCCCTGAATCAGATCCTGAACCGCGACCTGATCGCCAACCTTGAGGAACATGGTGGAGGAGCCGGTCGCCGCCCCGCCCTCCCGCCAGGCCCGCTCGCTGACCGTGAACTTGTCGTCGAGCTTGACCTTGCCCGCCTTCAACGCATCAAACAGCAGACTCAGCGTCATGAGCTTGCTCATGCTGGCCGGGTGCATCAGTGTTTCGCCGTCTTTCTGCCAGAGGACCTCACCCGTATCGCCATCCATCAGCACGACATTTGTCGCCAGCGTATCGATGCCGGTGCCTGTGGTCGGCGCGGGGGGAAGGTCCTTGGCCTTTGCCGCCAGCGCGCCCTGCACGGAAGCCGTGAGCATAAGCAGTGCGCATAAGCCGGAGGTAAACAACGAAGCTCTACGTTTCATGAGCTGATAATCCTCGTCCTGGACAATGTTTCATTAAATGGAAAGGCCGCTCCCGGACCGGCCTGTTCCATCTGGGCTGCAGGCCCGGCAACCCCCGGCACGATGGCGAAACCTCGAAAATCCAGATCGCTGCTAGTCGACGATGATGCGCGCCCCGCTCATGCCCCGCGAAATCACCTGCGACAAGGCCGCATCCGCCGCATCAACATCCGACATCGGGCCCACTCTTACGCGATAATATTCAAGGCCGTCTATATTCGTCGACGTAATGCTGACTTTACCGACGGATGACAGGCTCTGGCTCAGCTTGACCGCGTTATCGCGCACCCTGAAAGAGCCTGCCTGAACGTAAATGCCGGTATCGGCTGGAACCGGCACAGTTTGGACGGGCGCACTGGTTGGGGCCTGAACGCCGGGCCGGGGCTCACTATCGTCGATCGGCGCCATGCCGCCGCCTGAGGCCGCCGTCTGACCGGCAGGAGCGCCCTGCACGGGCGGAAGCGGCGCAATCGCCTTCCGGGATACGGAATCAGTCGGGGCCGACGCCACCTGCGCCTGATCGGCCTCGGTCTGGGGCTTGGCTGCATAGAAATGGCTGTCGTCTACGTCGGTCGTCGCCGCCACCATGGTCTGGTCTTCGCCTGGCTCCATGGGAGCTATGCCTACAAATTGCACCCGAACCTTGGCTGTGCCCTTGTTGACATAGCCCAGAAGCTGGGCCGCCCGCTTGGACAGATCGATTTCACGGCCATTCACGAAGGGGCCGCGATCATTGACGCGCACGATCAGCGACTTGCCGTTTTCCAGATTTGTCACACGCACAAGCACCGGCATGGGCAGGGTCGGATGCGCCGCGCTGATGGCGTTCATGTCGAAAACTTCACCATTGGCGGTGTGCTGGCCATCGAACTGGGGACCATACCAGGAGGCGATACCCGTGGAATCGTAGGAGGTGTCTTCCTTGGGATAATACCAGACGCCCGCGACCTGATAGGGCTTGCCCACCTTGTAGCGCGGGCTGCTCGGCGCATTCTGGGAAAACGTACCCTTTGTGCTGCCGGAACCAGACGAACCGCCCGACGTACCGCAGGCCGCCAGCGCAAGCGAGGAACAAAGGGCAAGTCCCCTGAGCCAGGCCCGCCTGCGGTGGATCAGCATAGCGGGCTCCCCCCCATCGAATTTCCTTCTCTTCATGCCACCGACTACAGACGGCAAGCCCACCTCGAAATTTATAAAGCGCCCCCTGATTCCCGGCAAGGCTGCGCCGCCCAGGCTCCGCCAGTCTTTTTCCCGACCCTTGTCGCCTCCATGAAAACGTGACTATCTGGACCGGCGCCTGACAAAATTTGAACAAAATGGTGCTGTTGTGTCCGCCGCAACCGGGAAGACGTTGCCGATACTGAAAAGGCCCCTGTTCACAGGGATGCAAAAATGCGCCTGACAAAATCCCCCATATCGCGCGAATTCATCGTGCCCCTGATCGTCGCATGCGCCCTTTTCATGGAAAACCTCGACTCGACCGTCATTTCCACGGCATTGCCCGCCATTGCGCGCTCCATGGGTGAAAATCCCCTCAAGCTCAACCTCGCCATCACCTGCTACCTGCTCAGCCTCGGCATCTTCATCCCGATCAGCGGCTGGATGGCGGATCGCTTCGGCTCGCGCACGGTCTTTTCCTCGGCCATCATCATTTTCACGCTGGGATCGATCGGCTGTGCCAGCGTTTCCAGCCTGCCGGGCCTGATGATCGCCCGCGCGGTTCAGGGCATGGGCGGGGCCATGACGGTGCCGGTCGGACGATTGGTCATATTACGGACGATCCCCAAGGCCCAGCTCGTTCAGGCTATGACCTACCTCACCGTGCCCGCGCTGCTGGGGCCGGTTCTCGGCCCGCCGCTGGGCGGCTTCATCGCCACATTCGGAAGCTGGCGCTGGATATTCCTGATCAACATTCCCATCGGCATTCTGGGCCTCACGCTGGCCTGGATGCTGATCCCCAACATCAAGGAACCGCGCTCGGACGCTTTCGACTGGCCGGGCTTCGCCCTTGTCGGCCTTGGCCTTGCGGGCGCCATGTTCGGGTTCGAAACCATCGGGCGCGACATTATCCCCGGTATCTGGACAGCGGGGCTGGTCAGCGGCGGCGGCGTTCTTCTGGTGTTCTATTACCTGCATGCGCGCAAGGCCGATTTCCCGATCATCGATCTCAGATTGATGCAGATCAAAACCTTCAGCGCGGCGATTGGCGGCGGCTTCCTGTTCCGCATGGGCATCGGCGCCCTGCCCTTTCTGGTGCCGCTGATGCTGCAACTGGGCTTCGGCCTCACGCCGTTTGAATCCGGCATGATCACGTTCGCCGGGGCGGCGGGCGCCATGACCATGAAATTCACCGCCGGGCCGATCCTGCGGCGTCTCGGCTTTCGCCGGACGCTGCTGTGGAACTCGCTGCTCTGCGCCGTTTTCATGGCCTGCTATGGCCTGTTCAGGCCCGAAACGCCCCATCTGGTCATTATCCTGACCCTGCTCGTGGGCGGCTTCTTCCGCTCGCTCCAATTCACGGGCCTCAACACGCTGGCCTATGCCGACATCGACTCACCCCGGATGAGCCGCGCCACCACTTTTTCGAGCGTCGCCCAGCAGCTTTCGCTCAGCTTCGGCGTGGGCTGCGGCGCGATGCTGCTCCACTTCACCCTGCTGGCGAAAGGACAGGCGCAGCTCAGCGCCGATGATTTCTGGCCCGCCTTCGTGGTTGTGGGCGTGCTGATGGGCCTTTCCTCGATTTCCTTCTGGAAAATGGCCGCCAACGCGGGCGATGAAATCAGCGGTCGCGGGGGCCACACCACCCCCACCCCTGACCAGCTTGCCCCTCAGGTTGCCTCACATGGAACCGGCATCGCGGCGGACTGACGATCCGGCGGATGCAAATCCCGATTGCCTTCGCCGCCCGCCTCACTTATGTGTTCCCTCGTGGAAGGGTGGCCGAGTGGTTTAAGGCAGCGGTCTTGAAAACCGCCGTGGGTGCAAGCCCACCGTGAGTTCGAATCTCACCCCTTCCGCCACTTCAGTCCCTGAGTGGGCACTGAATTTACGCCAAGTTTTCCGGTCAGCACCTGTAGCAGCCGGGACTTCGATCCCATGATCCGGACCTCGCCATCTGCGACCTC
>JAATFR010000269.1 GCA_015655095.1 Hyphomicrobiales bacterium
CGGGAGCCACAACTCCGGCTGGCGGCACCCGGATGCGGATCCGGCCATCGCGAATGATTTCGAAGGTTATGCCCGTATCATCAAGATGGCCGAGGAGGCGAAGATCCATTTCATGTTCCTTGCCGATGGCGCGGCGGTACGCATCCCGCACCGCGACGCCGAAGAACTGAGCTACCACGGTCATATCGACCGTTTCGAACCGCTGACACTGCTGTCGGCGCTTGCCGCCGTCACCACCCGGATCGGGCTGATCTGCACCGCCTCGACGACCTATAACGAACCCTATGCACTTGCGCGCAAATATGCCTCGCTCGATCATATCAGCCATGGTCGTGCGGGCTGGAATCTTGTGACTGGCTGGAGCGAGGACGAGGCGCTGAACTTCAATCGCGACGCGCTGATGGAACATGCGCAACGCTATGAGCGCGCGGATGAATTCGTCGATGTTGTGACCGGGCTTTGGGACAGTTTCGACGATGACGCCTTCATCGCGGATAAGGAGAGCGGGCAATATTTCCGCCCCGAAGGCATGCATGTGCTCAACCACAAAGGCCCCTTCTACAAGGTGCGCGGTCCGCTGAACCTGCGTCGCTCGCCGCAGGGCCATCCGGTGATCGCGCAGGCCGGAAGCTCGGTGCCGGGGCGGCAGCTCGGGGCGCGTGTCGCCGACATCATTTATACTGGCCAGAAAGACCTGAAGCTCGCGCAGGAATTTTATGCCGATATCAAGGCGCGCGTCGCTGCAGCCGGGCGCGATCCGGCCAAGGTACTGGTGATGCCCGGGCTGATGCCGATCATCGCCGCTACCGAGGCGGAAGTCGGCGCGAAGATGGCGGAGCTGAAAGCGCTCGTTCATAAGGAGGTCGGGATGCAGCTCATCTCGAAGACCTTCGGTGATCTGAGCCACCTTGGCCCCGATGATCTCGTGCCGCTGCCGCTGCCGGAATCGAACGGGGTGAAGAGCGCACGCGACCAGTGGGAACGCCGCCTCACCGAAACACCCATGACGATCCGGCAGGTCTATGAAGAGATCTCCATTTCCTCGGGTCATTGCGTTGTTGGCGGCACCGTCGAAACCATCGCTGATCATATGCAGCTCTGGTTCGAGAACGGTGCCTGCGATGGCTGGAACCTGATGGCCCCCTATTTCCCGAGCGGGGCAGAGGATTTCATCGTGAAGCTGATCCCGGAGCTGAAGCGGCGCGGGCTCTTTCATACCGAGTACGAGGGGGTGACGCTGCGCGAGAACCTCGGCCTCGATCCGGTGCCGAACCCGTTTTCGACCGCCGAAGCGCCGCACTCACAAAGTGCGGAAAAGGTCACCATTTCGCATTGAGGCCCGGTTTTGCCTCCGCCCGGTGCCGGTCACGGGCCTTGGCGGAAAGCCGGGCCGGGGGCCTTCTGGCCCCGGCACTGCGACGCACAGACAACAGCGATCAAGCATACAGGCCCCGCCCATGAATGCCTTCCCTTCCGCCGTGCCCGATGCGCAAGATAGCCCGCCCGGCGATGACATCGCCCTGTCGATCGCCGGGCTAAGCGTGGCCCTGCCTGACAGCATGGACCGCGCCCTTGCGATCGAGGACGTTTCCCTTGTCCTGCGCCGGGGCGAGATCCTTTGCGTGATCGGCGAATCCGGTTCCGGTAAATCGGTGATGTCGAGCACGGTGATGGGCCTCTTGCCTGCAACGCTGAAACCCATCGCGGGCAGGATCATGTTCCATGGCCGCGACCTGTTGGCGGAACCGCCCGAGGCATTGCGTGCCCTGCGCGGGCGGGCGATTTCGATGATCTTTCAAGATCCGCTCTCGGCGCTCAACCCGCTGATGACGGTTGGGGACCAGATCGCGGGCGTGATGCGGGCGCATGACGTGGGATCGCCCGAAAGCCGCCGGGCGCGGGCGCTGGCACTTGTGCGCGAGGTTGGCCTGCCTGACCCAGAGCTGATGCTGGTGCAATATCCGTTCCGGCTTTCGGGCGGGCAGCGGCAGCGGGTGATGATCGCGATGGCGCTTGCGCTGGAGCCCGAGATCCTGATCGCGGATGAGCCGACGACCGCGCTTGATGTGACCACCCAGGCGCAGATCCTTGCGCTGATCCGCGATATCCAGCGCCGCAAGGGGATGAGCGTGCTCTTTATCACCCATGATTTCGGTGTGGTCTCGGAAATCGCCGACCGCGTCGTGGTGATGGAGAAAGGTCACCTGGTCGAGGTTGGCCCGGTCCACCAG
>JAATFR010000433.1 GCA_015655095.1 Hyphomicrobiales bacterium
GCTTACTCTTGCCGCGCAGTCGAGCGTCACCACGGCCTTCCGCACGGAAGGGGGCGCACCCAGGGCGCTTTACCTTGCCGATGAGGCTGGCTGGCGGACCTATCTCGACCGTATCCGTCTTTTCGACGGCGGCGTGCTGGGGGCGACGCTTGGTTTTGCCATTCTGATTGGCGTTTTGGCTCTGCGTTTGCGGAGCAGGAGAGCGTTCTTGCTCTCCGCTTTCGCTCTGGCTTTGTTCGCACTGGAGCTTGCCCTGTCCGGCGTGGGCCTCGGTCCCATCTCAAACAGCATAATCAGGTCCGGGATGCTGGCGCTGGTCATTGCGCTGGCGGCCTCTGTCATTGCGAGCCTGCCGGGCAGGCTTGCGGTGAAAAGGCGGGTCAATGGCCTGATGGCGGGGCTTGGGCTTCTTGCCATTGCCGCGTTTGTATCCGGGCTTGTCTTTCCCGCTACCGGCGCGCTGCTGCTCCGGCTTGTCCTTGTTGCCGTATTTCCGATCACGTTGCCCATCATCGTCCGCGCGACGGTTCAGGGCGCGCCGTTTGGAAAATGGCTCATCGCCGTCTGGAGCTTCCTGTTGCTGGCGATGCTGACTATCGTGGCGGGGGCTTTCGGCCTTGGGCCGGTGATCGCGGGGGGCGCGTCGATCGCTTGCGGTTTCCTGCCGCTGGCCATGGTTTTCGCCACGCTTGCTGCGGGTGGTGGCGTAGTAGAGGACGCAGGCGCTGAACCGGCGGCGAAAAAGGAAAATCGCCTCGCGCTCGCTCTGGCCGGGGCGTCGAAAGGCATCTGGGACTGGCAGATAGAATCGGACCAACTCGTGATCGGTCCCGAGGTCAAAAAGATGCTGGGGCTGGAGCCGGGTGAGTTCGGCGGGACGGAAATCGCCTGGCGGCTGCGGATGCATCCCGCCGACCGGGAAATCTATCGCACGGCGCTGAACGGTTTTCTGGCGGAGGTGGGCGAGCTTTTCACCCTTTCGTTCCGTATGCAGGATGCAACAGGCGATTACCGCACACTGGAACTGGCGGGATCATGTTTTGCGGGCAGCGATGGCGTGGTCTCGCGGGTCGCAGGCATCATCAGCGACGTAACCGAACGGCGTATGGCCGAGGACAGCATGGTCCAGCGGATCGTGCATGATCCGCTGACGGGATTGCCGAGCCGGGCTCTGCTGCTCGACCGTATCGACCGGGCCATCCGCCGCAGCGGCACCCATGACCGGCCCCGGGCGGCATTGATCCTGATTGATTGCGACCGACTGAAGCGGGTGAACGACAGTCTGGGCTATGTGGCAGGGGATGCTTTCCTGATCGGCCTTGCCCGCCGTCTGGAGCGGCTTTCGCTGGCGGATGATACGGTCGCCCGGCTGGAACTGGACCAGTTCGCCATTCTGCTGATAAGCCGGACGCGGCGTGACGATGTAATGGGGTTTGCGGACTCCATCAATGAGGCGCTGCGCCCGCCGCTCGCCATTGATGGCCACGAGATATTTCCCAGCATTGCAATGGGCATCGCCATTTATGAGGATGTAAGTCAGCCTGCCGAGGAAATGCTGATCGAGGCTGATGTCGCGCTGCGTCGGGCCAAGCGTCAGGGCAAGGGCGCGACAGCGCTCTTTGAGCCCTCCATGCGCAGCGAGTCGACAAGCTACCTCAATATCGAGGCCGACCTGCACCGCGCGCTCGAAAAGAATGAACTGGAACTCTATTATCAACCCATCGTGATGCTCGACACACAGGCTGCAGCGGGTTTCGAGGCGCTGATCCGCTGGGAGCGGCCGGATGGAGAGCTCATCCATCCAGAAAGCTTCATTTCATTGGCGGAAGAGGTCGAGCTGGCTGGCGAGCTTGGGCGGTTTGCCATGAAGACGGCGGCGAACGAGCTGGCGGCGTGGCAGAAACTTTATCCCCGGGACGTGCCTTTCCATGTCAGCGTGAACATATCGAGCGGCTCCTTGTTGAAGCTCGATCTGGCCAGTGATTTCGCCGCCCTGATTGCGGACATACCGATCGCGCGGCGCTCGCTGAAATTTGAAATCACCGAATCCATGTTGATGGAAAATCCTGAGCAGAGCGCGCAGCTGCTGAACCGGCTGCACCAGATCGGGGCTGGCCTGTCGCTCGATGATTTTGGCACCGGCTATTCGAGCCTTGCCTATCTGCAGCGCTATCCCTTCGATATGCTCAAGATCGATCGCAGTTTCGTCGCCCGCATCGAGGTTGATCGCAAGGGCGCCATGCTGGTGCGCACCATGATCGGGCTTGCCCATGATCTTGGGATGCAGGTGGTGGCTGAAGGCATTGAGCGGGCCTCGCAGGTCCAGATCCTGAAAACCATGGGGTGTGACATGGGGCAGGGCTATTTCTTTTCCCGTCCGATGTCGGCGTCGGCCGCGCTGGAATTTGTGGCAGCAAGCTGGCGCGATGAGCAACGCGACAAGAGGACGGCGCAGCCCTAGGCGTGTCCGGCGGTGCTCGAAAGGATCGACAGGTCGATGCCGAGCTTGCCAAGCGCGCGGCTGTATTTCGCATCAACGTCACGGTCGAAAATAATGTCCGCATCGGCTTCGCAATGCAGCCAGCCATTGGACTGGATTTCAGCTTCAAGCTGCCCGGCGGTCCAGCCGGAATAGCCAAGCGCGAGGAGGGCGCGGGCAGGGCCGTTGCCCCGGGCGATGGCGCGCAGAATATCCATGGTAGCGGTCAGCCCGAGGTCCTCCGAGACGGGGAGGGTGGATTCATCAGAAAAATAATCCTGCGAATGCAGCACGAAACCGCGACCGATATCAACCGGCCCGCCCATCAGCACCGGCAGGCGGCGGCACTCGCGGGCGATCTCGATGCCGGGCTTGATCTCGATGGCGAGTTGTTCCAGCAAATTGGGGAAGCTGATATTGGAGACCCGCTTGTTAAGCACCAGACCCATCGCCCCTTCGGGATTATGGACGCACAGATAGATGACGCTGCGTTCGAAACGAGGGTCGCCGATGCCAGGCATGGCAATCAGAAGTTTTCCTTCAAGGTAGCTCTCCTCGCCGGACATGTCGGATTCCATATGCAACCCTCTTCCCATGGCCAAATGGTATCGTTTCGGGTGGGACACTCAAGCATTCATCGGAAAAGCTGTTGCCCGATCATCCCATGATCGTGAACAGTCTCGACCTTCATGGCCAGTCATGTTTGCATGACTCCCATGTCATCGAGAATCGGTTCAAAAGCCCCATCCGCGCGAAAGAGGCCCCAAATCTGGTGCAGGAGAGCATGTTGCCTCCTTGTCTGCATCGTTGCCGGGCTGTTGACCGGGGGGGCAGCGGCCTTTGCCGCGCCGGAGCTGGCGTCTCCATGGGTATTCGGCCCCGGTGGCCGGGTTCGTCTGGTTGCCGCTGCGGCATCCCATAATGGAACACCTGTACTTCTGGCCGTTGAGTTCGACCTGAAACCGGGCTGGCACACCTACTGGCGGGCGCCAGGCGATTCCGGCATCGCGCCCAGACTCGACTGGGCCCAATCCCGGAATCTGGCCCGGGGGGAGATGCGCTGGCCGATGCCTTTGCGCTTTGAAGAAATGGGGGAGGCGAGCTATGGCTATACCGGTCATGTTCTGCTGCCCGCACTGGTTCGGCCTGTCGCGGCGACGACCCCTTTGCACGTCGCACTTACGCTTGATTATGGCGTCTGCTCCAATATCTGCGTGGCGGGCAGGGCTGATCTCGCGCTTGATCTGACCTCGGGCGGCGCGCTCGCTCCCACATCAGCCGCGCCAGCCATAGCCGCGGCTCTCACGCGCATACCGCAACCGCCCGCAAACCCTGATGATCTTGTGATGGCAAAGGCCATGCTCGATGGCGGGCCTGCGCTTTCAGTTCAATACCGGATGCCCGGAGATGCCGCCGGTATGCCGGTCATCATCGCGGTTTCCGACGGGGATATTTATTTCGATGCGCCGCAAGGGATACGCGAAGGGGACAAGGTCAGCTATCTTCTGCCGGTCTCAGGTGGCGGGGCGCTGGAGGGCCGGAAGGTTACGGTGCTGCTGTCTGGCGAGGACATTGCCATCGAAGCCGAACGAACAATCAGATAACGGGCAGATACAGCCTCCCATCCCAACAGGAAACAACCATGACAATCAATGTAGGCGATACCATTCCCGAAGCGACCTTGATGCAGTTGACCGAGAAGGGACCGGCGCCGGTCAAAACGGTTGATTTCTTCAAGGGCCGCAAGGTTGTGTTGTTTGCGCTGCCGGGCGCGTTCACGCCGACCTGCTCGAACCAGCATCTGCCCGGCTTCGTGCAGAAGGCCGACGATCTCAAGGCAAAGGGCGTCGACGAAATCGCCTGTCTTTCCGTCAACGACGCCTTCGTGATGGGCGCATGGGGCAAGGCGCAGGGTGCGGAGGGCAAGGTCACCATGCTCGGCGACGGCAATGCGGAATTTACCAAAAAGCTCGGTCTCGATTTTGACGGTTCGGGCTTCGGCATGGGCACGCGTTAGCTGCGTTACTCGATGCTGGTGGAAGATGGCGTCGTGAAGACGATCAACAAGGAGCCCAATCCGGGCGAGGCCAAGGTGTCCGGCGCGGACACGATGCTGGGCCAGGTCTGATTATTTCCGTATAAAGATAATATTTCCCTCCCCTGCCGGTTTCGCGTCGCAGGGGAGGGGAAGATTTGCAAGGATGAGACTTTACTGACGCTTGAGATAAGGCTCCATGCCCTTGCGGGCGAGCGCGTCGGCCCGTTCATTTTCTGGATGCCCGTCATGGCCCTTCACCCAGGCCCACTGCACATCATGCTGCGTGGCGGCTTCTTCCAGCGCCTGCCAGAGTTCCATGTTCTTCACCGGCTTCTTGTCCGCCGTGCGCCAGCCGTTGCGCTTCCAGCCATGAATCCATTTGGTGATGCCGTCGCGCAGATAGATCGAGTCGGTATGGATGCGCGCGCGGCTTGTGCGCTTGAGTGCCTTCAGCGCCTCAATCGCGGCCATCACTTCCATGCGATTGTTGGTGGTGAGCGGTTCACCGCCGCAGATTTCCTTCTCGACGCCCTTGTAGACGAGGAGCGCACCCCAGCCGCCGGGACCAGGATTGCCCGAGCAGGCGCCATCCGTATAAATCTCGATCGGCGCTTCGCCGCCCGTCTCGCTCATCGTGTCTTGCTCATAAATCGATTCCGTAGGCGGCAGCCGAGGTGAGGTCGCGGTGAAAGCGCAACTTTGTCCAGTATTCCAGCGGATTCTTGGGTCGGACGAGAGCGCCCGGCGGCTGGTTCAGCCAGTCATAGAGCCGCGTCAGCAGAAAGCGCATGGCGCTGCCGCGCGCAAGGACGGGAAGGGCGGCGAGTTCGGCCGGGTCAAGCGGGCGGATGCCGGCGTAGGCCTGAAGCAGCGCTCGCGCCTTGGTGATGTTGAACGAGCCATCCGCTTCAAAGCACCAGGCATTGAGACAGATGGCGATGTCGTAGGCGAACGCGTCATTGCAGGCGAAATAAAAATCGATGAAGCCCGAAAGCTCTTTACCGATGAAAAACACATTATCGGGAAAGACGTCGGCATGGATGACGCCGGAGGGCAGGCTTGAGGGCCATTCCGCTTCGAGCTGATCCAGCACCCTGGAAAGATCAGCGCTCAGGCCCGGCTGCACCTCATCGGCCCGGGGGCCGGAAGCCTCAAGCAGGGGACGGAAGCTCTTTATGCTGAGCGCATTGGGGCGCGGCAGGGTGAAATCCCGGCCCGCGAGATGAAGCCCGGCCAGCGCTGATCCCAGCGCCGCGCAATGGCGCACCTGGGGATGGCGAACGGACATGCCTTCCAGAAAGCTCACGATGGCGGCGGGCTTGCCCCTCAGCGTTCCCAGCATGCTTCCGTTGCGCGCCGGTATCGGGGTCGGGCATCTTATCCCTTTGCCCGCGAGGTGGTTCATCAGGCCAAGGAAAAAAGGCAGATCGCTCGTCTCGACCCGCTTTTCATAGATGGTGAGGATAAAATTTCCCTTTTCCGCATGAAGCAGGAAATTGGAGTTCTCCACGCCTTCGGCAATGCCCTTGCATGACAGCAGGGAGCCTATGTCGTAGGTGGCGAGGAAGGCTTCAAGCTCTTCGTCGGACACGTCTGTGTAAACCGCCATGCCGCCCTCAGACCAGCAGGGAGCGGGGCAGCTTGAACTGCACCGACTCCTTCCTGCCGCTCACTTCCTCCACCGTGACAGTGAAGCGCTCGCGGAAGGCGTCGATCAGTTCATTGACCAGCACTTCCGGGGCGGAGGCTCCCGCCGTGATGCCGACTGCGCCGGGCATGCCGAGGCGCGCCCAGTCGATGTCGGCGGCGCGCTGGACCAGCATGGAGAGCGGGCAGCCCTCGCGTTCGGCCACCTCGACGAGGCGCATGGAGTTGGAGGAATTGGGCGCGCCGATGACCAGCATCGCCTTCACCCTTCCGGCAATCGCCTTCACCGCTTCCTGCCGGTTGGTCGTGGCATAGCAGATGTCTTCCTTGTGGGGGCCGACGATAGCCGGGAAGCGGCGACGCAGGATCGCGGTGATCGCGGCGGTGTCATCCACCGACAAGGTCGTCTGGGTGATGAAGGCGAGTTTGTCGGGATCGCGCGGCTCGAAGGCTTCCGCGTCCCTGTCGGTTTCGATGAGGGTGATGGGCGCATCGGGCAACTGGCCCATGGTGCCGATGACCTCGGGATGGCCGGCGTGGCCGATCAGTACGATTTCCAACCCCTGCGCATGGTGGCGCTCCGCCTCGACATGAACCTTGGAGACGAGCGGGCAAGTTGCGTCGAAATAGGAGAGGCCCCGGTTCTGGGCCGCCTCGGGCACGGATTTGGGAACGCCATGGGCCGAAAAGATGACATGGGCCCCTTCGGGCACCTGATCGAGCTCCTCGATGAAGACCGCGCCCTTGGCCTCCAGCGACTCGACCACATAGCGGTTATGGACGATCTCATGGCGGACATAGACCGGCGCGCCGAACTTCTCCAGAGCGACCTCGACGATCTGGATGGCCCGGTCCACGCCCGCGCAGAAGCCGCGCGGAGCCGCCAGCAGCAGCGTCAGGTGGGGCTTGGGAACTGATCCGTCCATATGGTCCGTTCTTCCATGGTCTGCATGGCTCTTGGAGAGGCGGATGGGCTCCGCTAAGGTGCCGCCGCCGGGTCCCGTGAGATTAGTCATGGTAACGGTTCATTGGACGGTCTTAAAGTGTCAGTCTTCCGGGCTGGCCTTAAAGCTTCCGGCGCCCAACCGCAACGGGAAACTCATGTCGAAATTGCCTCATATCCGTCCCCTCTCGCGCATTCTGACGGCCGGGGTCGCCGTGCTGCCGCTTCTGCTGCTTGCCGCCTGCGGCTCCACGTCCGAGCAAAAGGCGGCCTTTGTGGCCTCTCATCCCTGCCCGCGGATCGCGGTTCTGGGCGGCGCGGAGCAGGTCGTGGTGTTCGATGGCCGGGGCACTGACATCACCAATGTCGTCGCCCGGGCCGAAATCCAGAAATCCGCGCTGACCTGCGAATATGATAGCGACGAGAAAACCATTTCCATGGATCTGGGCTTCAATGGCCTTGCCGAGCTGGGGCCGGCGGCGACGGGGCCAGAACTCCACCTCCGGGGCTTTGTCGCTGTGACCCGGGGCGACAACAGCGTGATTCGCAAAACCTTCGTGGATGTGCCCGTGGTGTTCGAGAAGGGCAGTCAGAAAATGCATTTCGTCAGCACGCTTGAGGACAATGTCCTGTCCTATACAAATAGTGTGGATGGGTCGGCTTACGAGATTCTGGTCGGTTTTCAGCTTTCGCCCGAGCAACTCGCCTACAACAAGGCTCATGGACCGCTGCGTCTGAAATAATCATGCCTGGATAAAGGGCAGGTGGGCGCATGTGTGATTGACTATTCCCGATCGCAACATATAGTCGGCCCGTCTACTCTATCCCCGCGGGAGAGTCCGGTTACCAGCCTCGATGAGGTCCAGACCGGCGCCGAAGGAGCAACCGCCCCGGAAACTCTCAGGCCCCAGGACCGCGCGGGATCAAGACCTCTGGAAAGCAGGCGGCCTTACAGGCCGTCTCACCGACGGGCGTAAGTGATGGTCTTCGCGACCATCACGAAATCTCTCAGGTTTCCGTGACAGAGGGGGCGCTGCCAGTGTGCTGGCAGGCGTTCTGTCGTCACGTTTGAACCCCGGGAGCCCTCATGGCTGATACCCATGCACTCGACACGATCCCTCTGAAGGTGACCCCTCTGCACGCCCTCCATATTGAACTGGGGGCGAAGATGGTGCCGTTCGCGGGCTATGACATGCCGGTGCAATATCCCGCTGGCGTACTCGCCGAGCATCTGCACACCCGCAAGAAAGCGGGCCTGTTCGATGTGTCTCACATGGGGCAGGCTTTTCTGCGCGCTGCGGGCTATGGCGAGGGCCTTGCCGGCGATGCCGCCCATGAGAAGGTGGCTTCAGCCCTTGAAACCATCGTTCCCGGCGACATAAGGGGGCTCAAGCCCGGACAGATCCGCTACACGCTGCTGCTCAATGATGAAGGCGGCATTCTCGACGATCTGATGGTGACGCGGCCCCTTTCGGCGGAGCTTCAGGGCATGCTGGTGCTGGTCGTCAATGCGGCGACCAAGGAGGCGGATTTCGCCCATATCGCGGCGAAGCTGGCGGGAAGCGCCACGCTTGAGCGGGCCGACGACCGGGCGTTGATCGCGCTTCAGGGGCCCGCCGCCGAAGCGGTGATGCGCACCCTCGTGCCCGGCGCGGCCGACCTCGGCTTCATGGAGATGGAGTGGTTCGATATTGGCGGGGTCTCCGCCATGATCAGCCGCTCGGGCTATACTGGCGAGGACGGTTTTGAGATTTCCCTGCCCGATAGCGATGTCGAGGCTTTTGCCCGCCGCCTGCTTGCGCATCCTGATGTGAAGCCTATCGGTCTTGGCGCGCGCGATTCGCTCAGGCTGGAGGCGGGCCTTTGCCTTTATGGCCATGACATTGATGAAACCACGACCCCCATCGAGGGCGCGCTGGGCTGGGTCATCCCCGGACGCCGCCGCGAAGAAGCCAATTTTCCCGGCGCGGACATTATTCTGCGCCAGATCGCCCATGGGGCCGCCCGCAAGCGCGTCGGCATCCTGCCGGAGGGGAAAGCGCCCGCGCGCGAGGGCGCCGTGATCATCGACGCGTCGGGCAAGGGGATCGGCGCTGTCACCAGCGGCGGCTTTGGGCCTACAGCGGGTGGGCCCATTGCCATGGGTTATGTGGATGCTGATCATGCCGCGAGCGGCACGGAAATTGCCCTGATGGTGCGCGGTGTCGCGCGCCCCGCCCGGGTTGCTCCGATGCCGTTCATCGAGAAGCGTTTCCACCGAACGGACAAGAAATAATTTCATTTCAGCCTTAGAGGAGCATGAGGGGACATGTCGGATATTCTTTATACAGATCAGCATGAATGGGTGCAGGTGGATGGCGATGTGGCGACCATCGGCATCACGGACTATGCGCAGGAGCAACTGGGCGACGTCGTCTATGTCGAGCTTCCGGCCATAGGCAAGAAGCTCGCGCTCGGCGACGAGGCGGCCGTGGTCGAATCGGTCAAGGCCGCAAGCGAAGTCTATTCGCCTGTCAGCGGCACGGTCGTCGAGGTCAATGACGATCTTGAGGGCGCGCCCGGCAGCATCAACGAGGACGCCATGGGCAGCGGCTGGTTCCTCAAGCTGGAACTGTCGGATGAGTCCGAACTCGACAATCTGATGGATGAAGCGGCTTACAAGTCATTCCTTGCGTCCCTCGGCTAGGCCGAACCACGGGAGTTGTTCATGCGCTATCTGCCCCTTACCGATAATGACCGGCGCGACATGCTCGGCGTCATCGGCGCCACGCTTCCCGGCGTCACCAGCGTTGACGATCTCTTCAGGGATGTGCCGAAGGCGGCCCGCCTTGAGGCGCTGGTCGATCTGCCGCGCCGCAAGGGTGAGCTTGATGTCGAACGGCATCTCTCGGCCCTGGCCGCGAAAAACGTGGCGGCGGACAGCGTGCCCTTCTTCGTCGGGGGTGGGGCCTACCGCCATCATGTGCCCGCGACCGTGGATCATCTGATCCAGCGTTCCGAGTTCCTGACCTCCTATACGCCCTACCAGCCGGAGATCACGCAAGGCACGCTGCAATATCTGTTCGAGTTCCAGACCATGGTGGCCCAGCTTACCGGCATGGAGGTCGCCAACGCCTCCATGTACGACGGCTCGACCGGCTGCGGCGAGGCGGTGCTGATGGCGCATCGCGTCACGAAGCGGCGCAAGGCGATCCTGTCCGGCACGCTCCATCCGCAATATCGCGAGGCGGTGGAAAACCTCTCCGGTTTCGCGGGCGACAAGGTGGTAAGTCTGCCCTCTGCGCTGCCCGGGAAAACCGAGGATATTATCTCGCTGATCGACGATGCCACGAGTTGCGTCGTCGTCCAGTGTCCGAGCTTCTTTGGCGAACTGATCGACATGCGCGTCATCGCGGATGCGGCCCACGCCAAAGGCGCGTTGCTGATCGCGGTGTTCACGGAAGTGATGTCGCTTGGTCTGATCACGCCGCCCGGCGAGATGGGCGCTGATATCGTGGTCGGCGAGGGCCAGTCGCTCGGCAACCCGCTCAATTTCGGCGGGCCTTATGTCGGGCTTTTCGCGACCCGGCAGAAATATGTCCGCCAGATGCCGGGCAGGCTTTGCGGTGAAACGGTGGATGCGGCGGGCAAGCGCGGTTATGTGCTGACGCTTTCGACCCGCGAGCAGCATATCCGCCGCGAGAAGGCGACGTCCAATATCTGCACCAATTCGGGGCTGTGCTGCCTCGCCTTTACTATCCATCTCGCCCTGCTGGGCGAGGAGGGGTTCCGGCGGCTCGCGCGTATCAATCACGCTCATGCGGTCCAACTCGCTGGCTTGCTTGGCGCGGTGCCGGGCGTCGAGATTCTCAACGGCAGCTTCTTCAACGAATTCACCCTGAGATTGCCGAAACCGTCGGCGGGCGTGGTCGATGCGCTGGTGGGAAAGAACGTGCTTGGCGGCATCCCCGTTTCGCGGCTTATCCCCGGTCATGCGGACGCGGAGAATCTGCTCCTGGTGGCGTCCACCGAAATCAACACGGATCAGGACTGCGAAACATTCGCGGCGGCTCTTGCGGAGGTGCTTTGAATGTCCGGCATGAACAGGCAGGGACGTCCGTCCTCCATCGAAACCGCGGTCAATGACATCGAGTTCAGCGCGACTCATGAAACCTTCACCGGCAACCGGGGGCTGCGCCTCGAAGAACCGTTGATCTATGAGCTCGACAATCCCGGCGCCTGCGGCGTCGATCTCGATGAGCCGGACGCCTTCGAGCCCCGGCTCGGCGGGTTTGAGCGCAAGGGCGCCATCGGGCTTGCGTCTCTGTCCGAGCCCGACGTGATGCGCCATTTCGTGCGCCTGTCGCGCAAGAATTATTCCATCGATGCCGGGCTCTACCCGCTTGGCTCCTGCACCATGAAGCATAATCCGCGCCTCAACGAGAAGATGGCCCGGCTGCCCGGCTTTGCCGATGTTCACCCGCTTCAGCCGCAGCAGACGGTGGAGGGCGCGATCGAGCTGATGGCGCAGCTTTCCCACTGGCTGATGGAGCTGACCGGCATGCAGGCTGTGGCCATGAGCCCCAAGGCGGGCGCGCATGGCGAACTATGCGGCATGATGGCGATCCGGGCGGCGCTGGAGGCGCGGGGCGAAGGCGCGTCGCGCACCCGCGTGCTGGTGCCTGAATCCGCCCATGGCACCAACCCCGCGACAGCCGCACTGATCGGCTACAAGGTCGACGAGATTCCGGTCAAATCCAACGGGCGCGTGGATACGGAAGCTTTCAAAGCCAAACTGGGGCCTGATGTGGCGGCGATCATGCTGACCAATCCCAACACCTGTGGCCTGTTCGAGAGCGACATCATTGAAATCGCCGCCGCCGTGCATGAGGCCGGGGGCTATTTCTACTGCGATGGCGCGAACTTCAACGCCATCGTCGGGCGGGTCCGTCCGGGCGACCTCGGCGTCGACGCCATGCATATCAATCTGCACAAGACCTTCTCGACGCCTCATGGCGGCGGCGGCCCTGGCGCGGGGCCGGTGGTTCTCTCGGCTGCGCTGGCCCCTTTCGCGCCGCGTCCCTATCTGGTGCAGACGGAGGAGGGCGCGCGCCTGATTGAGACGGCGGAGGCCTCGGCGGCGGACGGGACGACCCCGTTTGGCCGGATGACCGCCTTTCACGGCCAGATGGGCATGTATGTCCGGGCCTTCGCCTATATGCTGAGCCACGGGTCGAATGGTTTGCGCCAGGTCGCCGAGGATGCGGTGCTCAACGCCAATTATGTGCTGGCCTCGCTCCGCGATGAGCTTTCCGCCCCGTTCGAAGGACCCTGTATGCATGAAGCGCTGTTCGACGACCGGTTCCTGAAGGGGACGGGCGTGGAAACCCTCGATTTCGCCAAAGCGATGATCGACGAGGGCTATCACCCCATGACCATGTATTTCCCGCTGGTTGTTCACGGGGCGATGCTGATCGAGCCCACGGAAACGGAATCGAAGCAGACGCTCGACCAGTTCATCGCCACGTTGCGAGATCTCGCCCGGGCGGCGAAAGCGAACGATATTTCCCGCTTTACCGGAGCGCCCCATTACGCGCCCCGCCATCGCCTTGATGAAACAGGCGCGGCCCGCAATCCGGTGCTGCGCTGGCAGCCGACGGTCCCGCTTAAGGTCGCCGAATAGGCCCCGGAAGCAGCCTGGGTCTGCGACGGAATAGCCACGATTTCCGGTAAATTGCTGCTTTGCAGCGCCGGGGCTGGCCGGGTGGAGGGGCATTTGGAGCGGGGCGGATTGCCGCACCCATGGATAAGATTGAAAACGCCTTATGCAACAAAGACTTAAAAGAATCGGGCGAATTCTTGACAGGGGCCAGAGCCCCAAGTAGGGTGCGCGCGGCTTAGGACGGGGCAGAAGTGTTTCGACGGGGCTCTTTTGCAGGCGGGGCGAGTGTTTTGGCCGAAAAACGCGGTTCGGAAACATCGGCAGGCAAAGGCACCGGAGACGCTGAAGGACGCGCGCTGGACGATCTTGGCGAGCGGATAAGGCGGGCTCAACTCTCCCATCAGGAGCCGGAAAAAAAGCTGGCGCCCACCGGGACATCAGCCGACATGAGGGTTGCGATGCGGCTTTCGTCGGAATTTGTCGGCGGGGTGCTGGTCGGTGCAGGCCTCGGCTGGGGTCTCGACAAGATTTTTGGCTGGCATCCCATTGGCCTCATTGTGTTTCTGGGGTTGGGGACGGCAGCCGGCGTAGTGAATGTGATCCGCGCCACACGCGAGCTTGATGCTCAGCGCAAGGGCAAGGATCAGTGACGGAATCCGTCCGGGGACTAGCCCGGCGCAGCGTGTGGGGCTAAGGCAGTGGCATCAGAAAGCGGACAATCCGGCGGATTCCCGGTTGATCCTTTGCACCAGTTCCAGATTCGTCCGGTCGTGCCGATCCATATCGGCGGGTATGACTTATCCTTCACCAATTCCGCCCTTTGGATGTTGGTCTCGGTCGGCATCATCGCCGCTTTCACGATTTTCTCGATGCGCGGCCGCGCCATGGTGCCGGGCCGCTGGCAGTCGTCGGTGGAAATCTTCTACGAGTTCATCGCGAACATGGTGCGCGACAACACGGGGCCGGACGCCAGGCGCTTCTTCCCGCTGGTCTTCACGCTGTTCATGTTCATCTTCTTTGCCAACATGATCGGCCTGTTCCCCTATGCCTTCACGGTGACAAGCCACATCATCGTCACCTTTGCTCTGGCGGGGGCCATCTTCCTGCTGGTCACCATTACCGGTTTTGTGCTGCACGGGCCGAAGTTTCTGGGTCTGTTCGTGCCCCAGGGCGTGCCTGTCGTGCTGCTGCCGCTTGTCGTCGGGATTGAGGTCATCTCCTATATCTCGCGGCCGATCAGCCATTCCGTCCGTCTTTTCGCGAACATGCTTGCGGGCCATATTACGCTCAAGGTGTTCGCCGGCTTCATCATCAGCTTCATCACCGGCCTTGGAGCCATAGGTTGGATCGCGGCGATTTTGCCGCTGTTGATGATCGTTGCCATCACCGCCCTCGAAGTGCTGGTTGGCGCTCTGCAAGCCTATGTGTTTGCGATCCTGACCTGCATGTATCTCCGCGACGCTCTCCACCCCAGCCATTAAGGGGCGAGACGGAACGAAATCCTGGTCCGGCAGAGGCCGGTCCCAATACAGATCAGCTTGAACGCTCAAGCTCATGGAAAACCTGAAGGAGCACTGGTTATGGAAGCAGAAGCAGCAAAGTACATCGGCGCCGGCATCGCTTGCCTTGGTATGGGCGGCGCGGGCATTGGTCTCGGTACCATTTTCGGCAGCTACCTCGCCGGCGCGCTGCGCAACCCGGCTGCTGCTGACGGCCAGTTCGGCCGCCTGATTTTCGGCTTCGCCGTGACGGAAGCGCTTGGCATTTTCTCGCTGCTCGTTGCGCTGATCTTGCTCTTCGCCTGATATGAACCAGGGGTCCGGGTGCCTCGGTGCCCCGGACCTTACGGCAGACGTGAAGCAAGGCAGCTTGTTGGAGACAGCCATGGCCGATCAAGCGGCTCAGACCACGACCCCGGATACGCTTGCGGACCCGACCGTCAATACGGTTTCGGAAACGCAGGCCCATGGCGGCGGACATTCGGGCGGTTTTCCTCCGTTCAAGTCGGAAACCTTCCCTTCACAGATTCTCTGGCTGGTGATTTCGTTCGGCCTGCTTTACGTGCTTCTGTCGCGTATCGCCCTGCCGCGCATTGCTACCGTTCTGGAAGATCGCCGCGACCGGATTACTGATGATCTCGATCAGGCCGCGCTGTTGAAACGTCAGGCTGACGAGGCGATCGCGGCCTACGAGCTGGCCCTGACCCAGGCGCGTGCCCGGGCTCATACTATCGCGCAGGAAACTCGCGACCAGCTCCATGCCGAGGTCGAGAAGACCCGTCACGGGCTCGAGTCGAAGCTGTCGGCCAAGATCGCCGAGGCGGAAGCCCAGATCACGGCGACGAAGGACAAGGCCCTCGGCAACGTCCGCCTTGTTGCCATAGATGTCGCCGCTGAGGTCGTTGCCCGCCTGCTGGGTGAAAAGGCCGACGCCAGCGTCACAGAGAAGGCCGTGGATGCGGAGCTTTCAGCCAATCCGACGGGAGGGCGTTAAGCCATGATCCATACCGGTGAATTCTGGGTTCTGATCGGTCTTATCGTTTTTATTGCCATCGCCGTCCGTTTCAAGGTGCCTGCTCTGATCGGCGGGTTGCTGGACAAGCGTTCGATCGCGATCGCGAAAGAAATCGAGGATGCCCGCAAGCTGCGCGACGAGGCCCAGCAGCTGCTGGCCACCTACCAGCGCCGCCAGAAGGAAGCGTTGCAGGAAGCCGACGGCATTATCGTGCAGGCGAAGGCCGAAGCTGAACGCCTCGCTGTCGAGACCCGCAAGGCGCTCGAAAACCAGATCGAACGGCGCACCAAAATGGCCGAGGACAAGATCGCCCAGGCTGAAACGCAGGCCATTCAGGAAGTGCGCGCGATTGCTGCCGACGTGGCGGTGGGTGCCGCCCGCCGGGTCATCGGCGGCACGCTCGACGCCTCGAAGGATGCCCTTCTGATCGAAAAGAGCATTGGCGAGCTGAAATCCAAGCTGCACTGAAAGAGCCAAGCCAGCCCCTTTAAAACGAAGGCCATGTCCTCGCGGATGTGGCCTTTTGTTTTGCCGGGCGGTCCGGACATTAATCCTCACCGCGATCATAATCGGCAGCCGACAAGCAGGCGCGATATGGCACACTCCTTTCCGGCATAATACGCAGGGGGGAAGATCATGTTCAGCCAGTATGAAAAGGGTGTCTTCAGCCACGAGGGGGTGACGAAGGACCTTTATGTTCGGGGCGACGGGCCAGCCGTCATCGTTATCCATGAGGTGCCGGGCATCACGCCCGAAGTGGTGCGTTTCGCCGACTGGGTGGCGGAGGCGGGTTTCCGGGTCTTCATGCCGGAACTGGTGGGGCACGCGGGCAGACCGGTCACGATGCCTTATGTGCTCCAGTCCTTTGTAAAGGTCTGCATCCGCCGGGAATTTTCGGTGCTGGCCTCCGATCGCTCCAGCCCTGTCACCGGCTGGCTGCGCGCGCTGGCGCGCCACGCTTCGAGTGAAACCGGAGATGGTCCAGTCGGTGCCATCGGCATGTGTTTCTCGGGCAATTTCGCGCTCGCGATGATGATGGAGCCCGCCGTGCAAGCGCCGGTGCTGTGCCAGCCCTCATTGCCGTTTCCCTTCGGGGCGAAACGAAAGGCGGCGCTCCATGTATCGCCACAGGAATGGACTTGCGTGAAAGAGCGCTGCGCGAAGGGCGAAAAGGTGCTCGGCCTGCGTTTCGTCGGCGACCGGCTGTCGCCGCCTGAAAGGTTTAAGACCCTGCGGCGCGAACTTGGCGATGGGTTCGAGGGGATCGAAATCGAGGATAAATACGGCAATCCCGATTCCCTGGCGTCCAGTCCTCATAGTGTCGTTACCAATGATCTGATCGATGAGGACGGGCAGCCGACAAAAGAGGCCGCCCGGCGCGTGATCGCCTTTTTTGAGGAGCGGCTGAAGACTTCCCAGGAAGCCTAGGAAGCCTCTTTCAGCCGTTCCGCGGTTTCGAGATCGACCGACACCAGCGTCGAGACGCCGCGTTCCTGCATGGTCACGCCGAAGAGGCGGCTCATGCGGGCCATGGTGAGCGCATGGTGGGTGATGATCAGGAAACGCGTGTCCGTGGTGCGGGCCATCTCGTCCATGAGGTCGCAGAACCGTTCGACATTGGCGTCGTCGAGCGGCGCATCCACCTCGTCCAGCACGCAGATCGGCGAGGGATTGGTCAGGAACACGGCGAAGATCAGCGACATGGCCGTCAGCGCCTGCTCGCCGCCGGACAGCAGCGACATGACCTGAAGCCGCTTGCCAGGGGGACGGGCGAATATTTCAAGGCCGGCCTCCAGCGGATCGTCCGATTCCGTGAGCTTGAGATGCGCCTCGCCACCCCCGAACAGATGGGTGAACAGCCGTCCGAAATTCTCGTTCACCTTCTCGAAGGCGGCGAGCATCCGCTCGCGACCTTCGCGGTTGAGGCTGGCGATGCCCTGTCGCAGGCTGGCGATGGCGGCGGTGAGGTCGGCGCGCTCCGTTGTCATTGTCTCGAACTGGGTCGAAAGCTCTTCTGCTTCCTCGTCAGCTCTCAGATTGACGCCGCCCAGCGACTCGCGCTCGCGCATCAGCTTGTCGAGGCGCTGTTCGACCATGTCGAGCGGCGGCAGTTCCGCATCCGCGGCAACACCGCCCTTGAGCAAGGCCTGTCCGGGCTCGCAGTCCAGCACTTCCCGGATGCGGGCCTCAGCTTCCGTCCGACGTTCGCGCGCGCCTTCGACCAGACCCGACAGGCGGGCGCTGTCCTCGCGCGTCTGGGCGAGGATGGCCTGCGTCTCGCGGACCTGTTTGTCGCATTCGGCGAGCATCGTGGTGGCGGAGGCGAGCGCATCGGCAGCGCCCTGCCGGTTGGCTTCGGCGCTGAGGATGAAGGACATCAGCGACTGGCGCTTCGCCTCGATTTCCTGCGGCACCCCTTCAAGGGCTGCGAGCTCATCGTGCGCCTGGACCTGTCGTTCGGCGAGCGTCAGGCTCTGCTGCTCAGCGTTCTCGCTGCGCTGAACCCATGCCCGAGCTTCATCGCGAATGGCGGCAAGGCGGCGGCTTCGGGCTTCGGCCTCGCGGCGAATGCCCTCGAAAAGCGCGCGGGCTTCCGACAGTTCCAGCCGCAGCGCGCCCACTTCCTCGCGTGCGATCCGGGCCTGCTCGGCCAGTTCCGCCTCGGGGCGCAGGGATTCAAGCGAAGCTGTGGTTTCCTCAAGCGCGCGGCGCGCCTCGGTCAGGTCGCCATTGATGCGCTCATCGGCTTCATTGAGGGCGGCGAGGCGGGCGAGTTCAGAGCTTGCGGCCCGCTCGGCCTGCGCGAGTTGGTCGCGGGTGCGGTTCTGTTCGGCCTGTGCTTCGCGGTGCAGGCGGCGAGCCTCCTGCTCGGCTTCCGTGGCGTGCAGGTGATGCGCCCGGCTCTGCTCGAAAGCCTCATGCGCCTGCACGGCCAGCGCCTGCGCCTCATCCAGTTCGGCCTCAAGCTCAATCAGCCTGTTGCGCTGTTCAAGACGGCGGGCGGCGGCGGTGGGGGCGTCGGCGGCGGCCGCATAGCCATCCCAGCGCCACAGCGCGCCGTCGCGGGTGACAAGGCTCTGGCCCGGCTGCAATTCGCGATGCAGAAGCTGACCTTCCTCCTGTGAGACCACGCCCACCTGGGACAGGCGGCGGGACAAGGCGTCGGGTCCCTTGACAAGGCTTGAAAGGGGCGTTGCGCCGAAAGGCAGGGCAGGGGGCGTCGCGAAGGGGGGCAGCAGGGCCCAATGGACCGGGGCGCTCACATCAACCGGCACGTCGAGATCGTCGCCCAGCGCCGCGCCCAGCGCCGTTTCATAGCCGGGCTCGACGGTAAGCTGGTCCAGCACCGGCGTCCATTCCCCGGTCTCGCCGATGGCGAGCAGATCGTTCAGCGCCTTGGCCTCGGCGGCCAGGGCGCCCGCCGCCCGGTCGGCAAGCTGCATCGGCTCGCGGGATGCGCGTTCGGCGGCTTCCGCGTCGCGCTTGGCGTCTTCGGCCGCCATCACGCCTGCTTCACGCTCGTGCAGATGTTCCGTGGCGATTTCCAGCGCCTCGGCGATTTCCTGAATGCGGGCCTGCTTGTCCTAGCCGCCGGTCAGGATGTCACGTTCCCGGCCAAGGTCGGCCAACTGCCGCTCCAGCCGCTCAAGGCGGGAGACGGCGGCCTGACTTTGCTGTTGCAGGCTCTGGCGCTGGGCGACGAGGGCGGCGACGTCCCGGTTCAGATCGTCGAGCGCGCGTTCGCGGCTTTCGAGGCGGGTCCGGAAAGCCTCAACCTGCTCGCCCGCCTGTGCCTGCGCTTCCACCTGGCCTTCCTCGGCGCCGCGCAATTCGGCCTCTTCCAGCGAGAGCCGGTCAAGGGCGGCGCGGGTGTCTTCCATCAGGTGGCGTTCGCGCTCCAGATCCTGCGCGATCTGGCGCAGCGTGGCGGCAAGGCGCTCGGCCTGTTCGCGCGCGCGACGCTCCTCGGCCTCAAGCTGGTCGCGTTCGACGGTCAGGCGGTGCAGCTTCGCCGCCGCCATGGCCTCCGCCTCGCGCAAGGGGGGCAGAGTTTCCGCGGCATCGGCCTGCGCCTTCGAGGCGATCACCGCGTCGCGGCTGGTTTCGGTCACGCGGGCGTTGCTCGCGTTGAGGCGTTCCTCGTCGGTTGCAAGCGCGGTGATGGCGTTCTGCCATTTCAGATGCAGCATGATCGACTGCTGCTCGCGGATCATGCCGGAAAGGTTCTTGTAGCGCGCCGCCTGCCGGGCCTGCCGCTTGAGGCCGGCAAGCTGGATCTCGATCTGACCCATCACATCGTCCATGCGGGTCATGTTGGCTTCGGCGGCCTTGAGCCGCAGTTCCGCCTCGTGGCGGCGCGTGTAGAGGCCGGTGATGCCCGCCGCTTCCTCAAGGATGCGGCGGCGGTTGATCGGCTTTGAGGCGATCAGCTGGCCAATCTGGCCCTGACGGACGAGGGCGGGCGAATGGGAGCCGGTGGAGGCGTCCGCGAACAGCAACTGCACGTCGCGGGCGCGGACTTCCTTGCCGTTGATCCGGTAGGAGGAGCCTGCGTCTTTCTCGATCCGGCGCAGCACCTCGATGGTGTCGAGCGCATTATAGGCGGCGGGCGCGGTCCGCCCTGAATTGTCGATGACGAGCGTCACCTCCGCGTGATTGCGCGATGGCCGTCCCGTCGTGCCCGCGAAGATGACGTCTTCCATGGCGGTGCCGCGCATGTTCTTGAAGGAGTTTTCACCCATCACCCAGCGCATGGCTTCCAGCAGATTGGACTTGCCGCAGCCATTGGGGCCGATGACGCCGGTCAGGCCCGGTTCGATGACGAGATCGGTCGCATCGACGAAGGACTTGAAGCCGGAAAGGCGCAGACGGGTGAATTTCACGGGTTCGTTCTTTCCCCTTTACCGCAAAAGATGCGGCGTTCGCTTGAGTTAAAGGCGGCGCTAGTTCGCGCCGCCATCCTTGAGATGCTTCTGGACCAGGGCCTCGAACTGGGCCCAGGGCAGCGCGCCCTCGTTCTTCTCGCCGTTGACGAAGAAGGTAGGGGTCGCGTTGACGCCGAATTCCTTGTTGCCGCGTTCGGCCACCCAGCGGATGCCGTCCAGCACCTTCTGGTTTTGCAGGCAAGCCTTGAAGCTCTCATCCGTGAAGCCGCCCTGGAGCGCGATCCGGCGCAGTTCCGCCATGGGGTCCTGGGCGAAGGCCCATTTCTCCTGACTGTCGAACAGCACATCGGTGAAGCCGAAATAGCGCTGCGGCCCGGCGCAATGGGCGAGCATGAAGCCCGCCGTGGCGAGAGGATCGAACGGGAAGTCGCGGAAGATGAAGAAGACCTTGCCGGTATCGATGTATTTCGCCTTGAGTTGCGGGAAATCATCCTTGTGGAACTCGGCGCAGTGCGAGCAGGTCAGCGACGCATATTCGATGACCGCGACCGGCGCGTTACGGTCGCCCAGCGTCATTTCGCCCAGCGGCCCGGCTTCCATCAGCTTGGGGCCGGTCACATCCACGCCGGAGCCCTTGGCCGAGGCGGGTTCCGTTCCGGCCAGCGCCGGGGTGACTTCAGGAGCGCCGAAATAGCGCCAGCCGCCATAGCCCGCCGCCACGATGACGACCAGGATGATGATGGCCAGAATACCCTTATTTAGCTTCACGATAGCGCCTTCCCACTAAATGTTGCGTTATTATGGCGTCTGAGAAGAAATTCTCAACAGACTCTTTCGCTTGCATTAGGCACGAGAATCGAGTCCGGCGGTAGTGGCCCGGATCAGGTCCGGCGGCGGCCCAGAACTTCCCGGCCAAGCCGGGCAAGCGAGAGACGCAGCCCGGCATCCTCGACGCCCGAGGTGGCCTCTTCAACGCGGCTTTCCGTCTCGGGGGTGAGATTGAGGGGCGGGCGGGCCTTGCGCGTCCGGGGTGGCGGCAGCACACCCTGCACCAGCTTCAGCGCCTTGACCGCCGGATAGCCGTAAAAGCCGTTGATGCGCTCGATGATCTGGGGCTCCAGATGCTTGATCTCCAGCGCGGCGGCACCTTCCACGACGATGTGAAGGACCGCGCCGGTGATCCGCCGGGGCCCTTCCTCGCCTGCCGGAAGGCGGGGAAATTTCAGCGCGTCGGGCGCGCTGTAGAGCGAAAGGTCAGGGCCCACGATTTCCGGCCAGTGCGTCAGAATATGCGCCTGGGTGAAGCCGCGCTTGCGGAAGACCTCGCGCGACAGGGGGCCGACCAGCTTGCCGACCGGCGCTGGGCCTCTGCTTTGGCGGGATGCTTCGCGTTTGCTGCTCATGGCCCATTATGCCCGGATTGGCGCTCCTTGCCGAGATGGTTGACGCGAACGCGGGCCTGATCCATCTCAGGGAGCATGAAACAGACGGTCAAAGTGAAAGAGAGAGACACTGTCGCGGCGCGGCTGCTTGGCTGGTACGACCGCCATGCCCGCGTGCTGCCGTGGCGGGCCCGGCCCGGCGAAAAGGCCGATCCCTATGCCGTCTGGCTCTCGGAAATCATGCTTCAGCAAACCACGGTCGCGACCGTCGGTCCCTATTTCATGCGCTTTCTCGCGCGCTGGCCCCGGGTGGAGGATCTGGCCGCCGCGCCGGTCGAGGAAGTGATGAAGGAATGGGCGGGGCTTGGCTATTACAGCCGGGCGCGCAATCTCCACGCCTGCGCCATCGCCGTGGTGCGCGGTCATGGCGGCATCTTTCCCGATGACGAGGAGGGGTTGCGGACCTTGCCCGGCATCGGCCCCTATACCGCCCCCCGCATCCCCGCCA
>JAATFR010000140.1 GCA_015655095.1 Hyphomicrobiales bacterium
CTCGATGTGGATGATTCGAGCGGCACACCGCTCGGCTCGACGCCGCCCGGCGCGTTCGCCCGGCTCGCCATCGCCATGATTGAAAGCGATTTTGCGCCGGTGCCCCTGCTCGCCTGCCTCAAGCATCCTTTCGCGGCGCTTGGCCTTGCGCCCGTACAGGCGCGCGCCCGGGTCCGCCTGCTTGAGCGGCTGGTGCTGCGCGGTCCGCGTCCCGCGCCAGGCCTTGCCGGTCTTTTCCGCGCTATCGAGGCCGAACGCCGGGAACGCCAGAAGCGCGATCAGGCGACCGGCGATCTCGACAGGCTCGATCCGTTCATCCGCCTCATCGAGGATGCGACCCTGGCCTTTGCGCTGGCGCTCGGTGGTGAAAGCGCAAGTCTGAGCAGGCTTGTCCGCGCCCATGTCGCCTGTATCGAGGCGCTGGCGCGGACGGACGAGGCGGATGGCGCGACGCTGCTCTGGACCGGGGAAAACGGCGAGACGGCGGTCGCTTTCCTCAATGAGCTGATCGAGCAGGGCGACACGCTGGGGCCCATGGAGCCGAATTCTTATACCCGGCTTTTCGATGAGCTGATCCTGCCGCGCGTGGTCCGCCCGCGCTTTGGCCGCCATCCGCGCGCCTTCATCTGGGGGCCGCTTGAAGCGCGGCTTCAGCATGCGGACCGTTTCATTCTCGCGGGCCTCAATGAAGGGGTCTGGCCGGGGCAGACATCGGTTGATGCCTGGATCAACCGGCCCATGCGCGAGGCGCTGCATCTCTCCCCGCCCGAGCGGCGCATCGGCCTTGCCGCCCATGATTTCTGCGAGGGCGTCTCTGCGCGCGAGGTGATCCTCGTGCGCAGTCTCAAGGATGAGGGCGCGCCGACGGTTGCCTCGCGATGGCTCCTGCGATTGCAGAGCCTGCTGGAGGGTTTGGGCCGCCCGCTTGCATCTGAAACCGTCTACGGAGAATGGGCGGAGGCAATTGACGCGACAGCCGAGGTCAGGCCCATCGGCAAGCCGCGCCCCTGTCCGCCGCTGGAGATGCGGCCGGGCGATCTTTCGGTCACGGAAGTGGAAACGCTGGTCCGCGACCCTTACGCCATTTATGCGAAAAAGGTGCTGCGCCTGCGCCCGCTCGATCCTCTGGATGCCGACGCCACGGCGGCGGAGCGCGGCAACATCATCCACGAGGTGCTGGAGCGGTTCGTGCGGGAATGGCCCGAGGGATTGCCGCAGGATGCGCTTGGCAAGCTGTTGCGCATCGGCGGGGAGGTATTCCACGAGGCGATGGACCGTCCCGCCGTCGCCGCCTTCTGGTGGCCGCGTTTCGTGGAGGCCGCAGGCTGGTTCATCGGTTTCGAGCAGCGTCACCGGCCGGGCGCGCGGCGCGCGCATGTGGAGGTCAGCGGGGAATATGTCTTCGAGTATCTGGCGCGCCCGGTCACCCTGCGGGGCAAGGCCGACCGGATCGACGAGTGCCGGGATGGGACGCTTGCCATTCTCGATTACAAGACCGGCGCGATGCGAAGCTGGAAGCAGGTGGAGAGCGGCCTTGCTCCACAATTGCCGCTGGAAGCCGCGATGGCGGCAAGGGGCGCTTTTCGCGAGGCTGGCGTGCCCTCGCTTGCGACGTCGCTGATCGGCTATCTGCACCTGAAGGGGGGCGATGAAGGAGGCGTCGAGCGCCTCTACACCGGGGATGCCGCGATGCTGGGGGAGGAGGCGCTGGAGAGCCTCGAAGCGCTGTTGGCGAGTTATGAAAACCCGGCCCAGCCCTATCTGTCGCGGCCCCGTCCGATGTTCGAGACCAGCTATGGCGATTATGACCATCTGGCGCGGGTCAAGGAATGGTCGGCGGGCGAAGGGAACGGCGAATGAGCGGAACGCCGGAAAAGCCCGTCGCTTTCGATGCCTCGCGGGAGGCCTCCAACCCGCGCGCATCCGTGTGGGTGTCCGCCAATGCCGGATCGGGCAAGACCCATGCGCTGACCAACCGCGTCGCCCGCCTGCTGCTGGCTGGCACCGGGCCTGACCGCATCCTCTGCCTCACCTTCACCAAGGCGGCGGCGGCGGAAATGTCGGCGCGCCTGTTCCGGCGGCTGGGCGACTGGGCGATGGCGGATGACGCCACGCTCGCCGCCGCGTTGGAGGAGCTGGAAGGACAGCCCGCTTCCCCCGGCCAGATGGCGCTGGCGCGCCAGCTTTTTGCCCGGGCGCTGGAAACGCCGGGGGGCCTCAAAATCCAGACCATTCACGCCTTCTGCGAGCGGGTGCTGCATCGGTTTCCGCTGGAAGCGGGCCTGCCGCCCCATTTCGAGGTGATGGACGACCGGACCGGCGAAGAGCTGATGGCCGGTGTGCGCGACCGGCTGATGACTGAGGCGAGCCTGTCGCCGGAGGGTGAACTGGGCCACGCCTTCGCCCATATCGTGCGCCATGCCGATGAGCTGAAATTCAGCACGATCATAAAGGAGATCGCGGGCAACAGGGCGCGGTTTGAAACGTTGTTCGCGCGCGAGGGCTCGCTGGATGGCGCCTATGCCGCCGTACGCCGCGCGCTGGGCCTTCGCGATGACGACACCGAAGAAAACCTGACTGGGGACATTCTTGGCCTCGCCAACCAGGGGCATATCGAGGATGCCGTGCAGATATTGCGCGGCTATAGCAAGTCTGATGATGAGCAGGCGGAGAGGCTTCGGCGGGCTTTGGCCGAAGACCGGGAAGCTTATCTCGAAATCTTTCTCACAAAGACCGAAGAACCCCGGAAACGCCTGCTCACCAAAAAGGCGGCTGAGGATAATTTTGAGATCAAGGCTTTTCTGGATGAAGAGCAGGCGCGCATCGTTGACCTGAAGAACAGGCTGAGAGCCGCCCATGTCGCCGGCTCCACCCACGCGGTGCTGGTGCTGGCGCGCCGCCTGATCGACGCCTATGCCGATGCCAAACGCGTCCGGGCGCTGCTCGATTATGAGGATCTGATCGAGGAGACGCGCCGGTTGCTGCTCAGCAGCGACATGGCGGCCTGGGTGCTGTTCAAGCTTGACGGCGGCCTCGATCATATTCTGGTGGATGAGGCGCAGGATACGAGCCCGGCGCAATGGGACGTGATCAAGGCGCTGGCGGAGGAGTTTCTGTCGGGCGAGGGCGCGCGCGACGTCACCCGTACGATTTTCGCCGTGGGGGACGAGAAGCAGTCGATCTTTTCGTTTCAGGGTGCGGACCCGCGCGGCTTTGACGAGATGCGCCGCCATTTCGAGCGCAAGGTGCAAAGCGCGGGTCTCTTGTGGTCGCCGGTGCGGCTGGTCCGCTCGTTCCGCTCGACGCCCCAGATTCTGGGCGCGGTGGACAGCGTTTTTGCCAATCCCGCCGCGCGTGAAGGTCTGTCGGCGCTGGGCGATATCGATCAGCATCAGCCGGTGCGCGTGCTCGATCATGGCCGGGTGGAACTATGGGATCTGGAGCGCCCGGCCGAGGTTGACGAAGCCGATCCATGGGACACGCCGCTTGATTATATAGGAGCCGAAAACCCGATGGCGCGGCTGGCGGGCCGGATCGCGGACACCATCGCCGGATGGATCGCCCGGGGGGAGGTTCTCCCCGCTTCCGGCCGTCCGATCCGGGCGGGCGACGTGCTCATTCTCGTGCGCCGCCGCAACGCCTTCGTGCAGGAGATGATCCGGGCGCTGAAAGACAGGCGCATCCCGGTTGCCGGGCGCGACCGCATGGTGCTGGGCGACCAGCTTGCGGTCATGGACATGATGGCGCTCGGCCAGTTCGCCCTGTTGCCGGAAGATGATTTGACGCTCGCGACCGTGCTCAAATCCCCGCTTTGCGGAATTTCTGAGGAGGGGCTTTACGAGCTTGCGACCCGGCGCACGGGCAGCCTCTGGCAGGCGCTTCAGGCCCGGGCTAAGGATGAAGCCTATGGCGAGGCCCTGAGCTTTCTGGGCGAGGTGCTGGCGCGCGCCGACTTCCTGCGTCCGTATGAGTTCTTTAGCTGGGTTTTGTCAGCTGAGGGCGGCCGCAGAAAGATGCTGGCCCGGCTGGGGGCCGAGGCGCGCGATCCCCTCGATGAATTTCTGGCGCTGGCGCAGGATTATGAGCGCAGCCATGCGCCGTCTCTGCAAGGGTTTCTGGCCTGGGCCGAAAAGGGCGGCGCGGAGATCAAGCGCGACATGGAGCAGGGACGCGACGAGGTGCGCATCATGACAGTGCATGGCTCGAAGGGACTTGAAGCGCCGATCGTGTTCCTGCCCGATACGCTGAGCATGCCC
>JAATFR010000330.1 GCA_015655095.1 Hyphomicrobiales bacterium
GAGGCCATGAAGATGGAAAATAATCTGCGGGCCGAGCGTGATGGCATTATCGCCAAGGTTTCGGCCAAGGCGGGAGACAGTCTTTCGGTCGATGCCGTCATCCTTGAGTTTGAATGAAGATGCCTTGAACCCGGCATTTTATAGTGAATTCGCTATTCCTCACCCCCGCCGCAAGGCGGGGGTTTGTGTTTGAAAAGCTGCCCTGAAATCGCCATCTGTGCTGGTATGATGGGGAGAGAACAGGAATCCCGGAGGATGGCGATCATGAAATTCTGGCTTGTGGCCATGGCCCTTCTGGCTTCGCTTGTCGCCGGGAATGCCTATGCCGGGGACAAGGCCAAGTCCGGTGGAGATGGCGTCCGGTGGAGTTCGGGCGACGATCTCTATCTGGCCGGGCGCAATATCATTGCCAGTGAGGACATCAAGGGATCGCTGACCGGCACGGCGGACACGCTGATGGTTCCCGCAGGCACGAAGATCGGCGGCAACGCCTGGCTCGCCGGGCGCAATATCGCGGTTTCGGGAGATGTCGGCGGCAATCTGGAGTTGCGCGGGGCGGATGCGTTGGTCAATGGCAAGGTCAAGGGCGATGTGCTCTTTTACGGCGGCAAGCTGACGCTAGGTCCGGATGCCGATGTGGCGGGTGCGGTGCGCTATTACGCGACCAGCGCCGCTGAGATCGACGACGGGTCTCATGTCTCTGGCCATATCGAGCCTCATGTGCTTGCGGCGGGTGGAGACAAGGCGATAGAGGGACTTCAGCATCCGCGCGCGCAGCCTTTTGAAAGCTTTACCGAGCGTGATCTGGTCTGGCTAATTCCCGGTTATGGCCTGTCGATCCTGGGGGCGGTCATTCTTGGCGTGCTGTCGGTCATTATTGCATTCGTGATGCCGGGCAGCCCCAAAAGGCTCTATGAAGCGGTGGAGGAGGCGCCGGCGCTCAGCCTGCTGATCGGGGCGCTCTGGATTTTTGCCCTGCCCACTCTCGCCATCGTTGCCGCGGTTACCATTATCGGGATCCCCGTTGCGCTGCTTTTGTTGTTGCTCTGGCCCATCGGCATTTTCTTCGGTCTTGTCGCCGCTGTGCTGATGATCGGCGGCTATGCGGTCGAGGTCATGGGGGCGGGGCTCGATTCCCGCAGCAAAAGCGTGATTGTGGCGATTGTGGGTACGTTCCTGCTCTGGTTCGGCATGTCGATACCCGTGATCGGTGGCGTGGTCTGGTTCGTCGCCGTGATTGCAGGCGTCGGCGCGATCACGCTCTCGGGCCGAACGCCTGCAGGGTTTTTATCGGCGATTTGAGGGCCGGTCATTCCGGGCGAGAACCTCGGCGTGGGCGTTCGATATATTCTCGTCCGCGGCGCGGTGAGCGGCCCGGCGATTCCAGTAACTGTACCGCGTGTTCAGTGGAGCCAAGACCAGCATGTTCGTGCCCACACCTCTCGCGAAGCTTCTGATGCCCCGCCCTATAGTCCGCAGAAAATTGGATTCTGAACTGCGAGACCTTTCCGCGGCTGGTTGCGGCGCGGGTTCCTGCCTGACATCAGCGGGTCGTGAAGGCCTGTGCCCGATCACACGTGGCTCTTGGTCCAGTTGTGGAAACAGATTCGCGGGTAAAGCCGTGGATGCAGAAGCGCCTGGCGCTTGCCCGTGTCTGCGAGCCGGAGCAGGTGTGGAGCTGGAGGCTTGTACAGCATCGCTATAGACAGGCGGCATTCTGCGGGGCACTGAGTTGTAAGGGGGTGGAGCTTCGGGGAGGGATGCTTGTTGAAACCTGCTCATATGCAGTGCCCGTCCAATGCGGCAGAGCGGGCTGGGGTCCACTGTGTTGTAGGCTGGTGGTGGAGAACTGATGAGTTCATGGTAAGCGGGCAGGTCGTTGATGTCCAAATAACGTCTGGTCCCGGCCGCAGGCAGTCCGCGGTTGGAAGGCGCACCTGTATAGCCGGTATATATATCGCTGCGGCTACGCGGCGAGGTGCTGGCGTGGCTGGCAATCTGAATCTGGTCTTGCCTCCCCCAGTTGGGTATGGCGTTTGTCGGTGCAGGGCGCGCGGGGGGATGAGCGGCACCCATTGTGGGAGGCTGATGACTGGCTACCGCAGTAAAATGTGACATATAAAATACTCCATAACAAATAAGTAACGATGCCCCCATCCCTGATGAGAACTAAACGTGATTAAGATTTATTTTTGGTTATGAAGTTTTTATTTCCGTATAATTACTTGATGTTCATATTTAATAAATAATCTATATATTTTCAATTGTAGATGGGTGTCTGGCAAGTAAAGGGAATGTTTCTGCGAAGCTTGCCTTCAACGCCATGTCCACCTCCGCCATCGAAACCGGATGGCCGAGATCGACGAGGCTGGTCACGCCATACTGGCTGATGCCGCAGGGCACGATTCCGCTGAAATGATCGAGGTCGGGATCGACGTTGAGGCTGATGCCGTGGAAGGTGACCCAGCGGCGGATGCGCACGCCGATGGCGCCGATCTTGTCTTCCGCCTCCGCGCCCTTTTCCGGGCGGCGGACCCAGACGCCGACGCGGCCTTCCCGGAGTTCGCCGGTCACATTGAAGCGGGCGAGAGTGGCGATGATCCAGCGCTCCAGATCCTGCACATAGGCGCGCACGTCCGGCTTGCGGTTTTTCAGGTTGAGCAGCACATAGGCCACCCGCTGGC
>JAATFR010000304.1 GCA_015655095.1 Hyphomicrobiales bacterium
ATGGGCGAGAAGGTCATCATCAACATCAAGACCTTCATGGATGGTCACCGCCCGCCGGACCGGGTTATCCCCGCCATCATGTGATGGTTCGCTAAAACAAAAGGCCCCGCAGATCTGCGGGGCCTTTTTTGCGGGAGCGAGGCTCCGCCTGTGTCTCTGCGTTACTTCGGCGCGAGCACCATGATCATCTGCCGGCCTTCGAGGCGGGGATAAAGCTCGACCTTGGCGATTTCGTCGACCTGCCCGCGCACGCGGTTGAGCAATTCCATGCCCAGTTCCTGATGCGCCATTTCGCGGCCGCGGAAGCGCAACGTCACCTTGACCTTGTCGCCTTCTTCGAAGAAACGCAGGATCGAGCGCATTTTCACGTCGTAATCATGATCGTCGATATTCGGACGCATCTTGATTTCCTTGACCTCGACGGTCTTCTGCTTCTTGCGCGCCTCGTTGGCCTTCTTCTGCGACTCGTATTTGAATTTGCCGTAGTCGAGCATCTTGCAGACGGGGGGGCTTGCGTTGGGCGATACTTCGACGAGGTCGAGACCGGCCTCCTCGGCAAGCATGATTGCGGCACGGGTCGCCATGACGCCGAGCTGGGCACCTTCTCCGTCGATAACCAGAACCTGCTGGGAATCAATCATCTCATTAACGCGCGGCCCGTCTTTGGTGGGCGGCGTCTGCATTGGACGGCGAGCTATGTACGTCTCTCCTTGTTTCACCGGGCGGGCATCGCTGGGGCAAAAGCCTTCACACGCGGCATGATTGTCGAGGGTGGCGTAGATTTACGACCTTCCCCGCCCAAGTCAAGGAAAGGCGCGGCCTGATCCGTGAAATGCTGGCTTCGCCGGGCTGATAAGGGTTTTTGTCGCGGTTATCCGGGCCGTTCGGTGGTTTTCAGCAGGTGGGCGTAAATCCCCAGCGTTGTCGCGCACATGAGGTCGAGGGAGAATTCCGCGCATATCCGCGCCCGGCCGCGCTGGCCCATCGTTGCGCGAGCGTGCGGATCGAGCGCCAACATCTGCCCCATCGCCCCGGCCAACGCCTCGATATTGCCCGGTTCAACCCTGAACCCGGTCGCCGCCCCCCGGTTTTCTGCAGGGTCGATCACTGTTTCGCGCTGGCCGCCCGCGTCGCTTACGATCGCGGGGCAGTCCATGGCCTGCGCGTCGATTGGCACCCGGCCGAAGGGCTCCGCCTCGAGCGAAGGGGCAAGGGCCGCGTCCGCCAGCAGATAGGCGGCGGGCATGTCGCTGACGTGGCCGACAAGCTTCACCCGGTCCGAAAGATCCAGACGGGCGATCAGCGCGCGCAGTTCCGTAACATAGCCGTCACGCCCTTGCGCATCTCCGGCAAGCACCAGCGTGAACGGCTGGCGGGTTCGCTCGCGCAGCCGGGCAGCGGCCTCGATGGCGGGGCCCTGTCCTTTCCAGCGGGTCAGCCGGGCGGGCAGCAGAAAAATGAACTCTCCAGCCTTCACGTCCCAGGCCTGTCGCAGCGTTTCGAGGCGGGCGGGATCGACGGCTTGGGGGTCGAACATATGGGTGTCGACCCCGCGCGGTACGGTGAAGAGTTTTGCGTCCGGCGTGTGGTGAACCCGGCGGATCGCCTCCGCCGTGAAAGCCGAATTGGCGATGACGGCATCGCCGCGCGTCATCACGGAATTGTAGAACACCTTGGAGACAGGGCCCTCATGGACCTTGCTGTGATAGGTGGTGACGAACGGCACATGGGAAAGCCGCGCCGCGGCGAGCGCGCTCCAGGCCGGTGCCCGGCTGCGGGCATGGACGAGATCGACGTCTTCCCGGGCGATCAGGGCGCGCAGCCGCCATATGTTTGCTATCATCTCGATGGGGTTCTTGGAATGGACGGGCAACATGATGTGGCTTGCCCCCATCGCCACAAGTTCCGGCACCAGCCGTCCGCCATGGCTTGCCACCAGCGCCCGGCCCCCGGCGCGCAGGATGGCGGCGGCCATGTCCAGCGTCGTGCGTTCCGCGCCCCCGGTGTCGAGCGTCGGGATCACTTGCAGGATCACTGGCGGTTTCATACCCGCGAAAGGCCCCTGCTCCAGAACTGTCGCCATTCATCCGCTCTTGATCGAGGCAGGCTCTGCCGTTTAAGTCGGGGTTTATCCCAAGATCGGAGCTCACCATGACCGACAGCCCGGCCCCTCGCAAGTTCACCCGCGCGGATGGCGAAACCATTGCCTGGCTGGCGGACGAGCCGCAGGGTGGCGCGGTGAAGGCAACGGGGGTGCTCTGGCTCGGCGGGTTCAAATCCGACATGACCGGCACCAAGGCCGAGGCGCTGGGCGCATTGGCGCGGCGCGCGGGGCGCAGGCTGGTGCGCTTCGATTATTTCGGCCACGGCCAATCCTCCGGCCGCTTCACCGATGGCACCATTGGCCGCTGGATCGGGGATGCGCTGGCGGTGCTGGATGAGCTGACCGAAGGGCCGCAGATCCTTGTCGGCTCCAGCATGGGCGGCTGGATCACGTTGCATCTGGCGCTGGCCCGCCCGGAGCGGGTCAGCGCCATTGTGCTGATCGCCCCCGCGCCCGATTTCACCGAAAGCCTGATGTGGGAAAATTTTTCCCCGGAAATTCGCGAGACGCTGCGGCGAGATGGCCTTTATGCCGAGCCGTCCGACTATGGCGAACCCTATGAGATCACGCTCCGCCTGATTGAGGAGGGCCGCAACCATCTGCTCCTGGACGGGCCGATCAATCTGGCCATGCCGGTCCGCATTCTTCAGGGCATGAAGGATGCCGATGTGCCATGGCGCCATGCGCTGCGCCTGATCGAGGCGCTCGGCGGGGATGATGCGGTGCTGACGCTGATCAGGTCGGGCGACCACAGGCTTTCGACGGCACAAGACATTGCCCGGCTCGAACGGGAAATCGAGGCCGTGCTGGCCGAGGTTGAAGCCTAATAGTTCCCGCTTTCGTAAAGGGCCCTGAGCCCCTCGCGATAGGTCGGATATTTCAGCTTTACCCCCAGCTCTTCCCGGATCAGCCGGTTCGACACCCGCTTGTTTTCGGCAAAGAAGCTGCGGGCCATGGGCGAAAGCACCGCTTCCTCGAAAGGTGTATCGGGCGGCATCGGGAGCCCCAGCAGATCGGCGCAGAAGGCTATGATGTCCTGCGGCGGGGCCGGTTCATCGTCGCAGACATTATAGGCGGCATTGGCCCGGGGTTGTGCGATCGAGGCGGCGAGGATCGCGGCGACATCATCGACATGGATGCGCGAAAAGACCTGACCGGGTTTGATCACCCGTTTCGCGGTGCCGTCCGCAACCGCGCGAAACTGGGTGCGGCCCGGGCCATAGATGCCCGCGAGGCGGAACAGATGCACCGGCACGCCGGTATCAACCCCATAAGCCAGCCAGCCCCGTTCCGCGCGCAGGCGGCGCTCGCCCCGGTCGGTCGAAGGTTCGAGCGAAGATTGCTCATTCACCCAGTCGCCATTGCGGTCGCCATAGACGCCGGTTGTCGAGAGATAACCAGCCCATTCAAGGTGCGGCGCGGCTTGTAGCAGGTCATTCCAGGCATGGACAAGCACCGGATCTCCGTCCGGTCCCGGCGGCACGGAAGCCAGAACATGGGTCGCGCCCTCCAGCGCTTCCGGGGTCAGGGGATGATTATCGGAGAAAAGATAGGTCTCGATGCCCCTGGCCTTCAGTTCATTGGCTCTTTCCGGCGTCCGGCAGGTGCCGGCGATGCGGAAGGCCTGTGGGGCCAGTCGAGTTGCCAGCGCGGCGGCGCAGAATCCAAAGCCGAAACAGAAGAGTTTTTTCTCGCCCATCATGCGCCGAACTCTCCCTTGCCTTTGAGCCGAAGCTGGCGGACCTTAACGCTTATGATGCACCTGCGTACAGCCCTTGCGGCCTTTCTCCTTTCGCTTCCCGTTCCGGCGCTGGCCGCCGGGGTCGCGGATTATGATGCCTGCACTGCCCTTGCCCGGAGCGATCCGGCCAAGGCGGCGAAGGAGGCTGCGCTCTGGGCCAAGGCGGGAGGCGGGGCGGCCGCCCTCCACTGCAAGGCGCTGGCGCTGGTCGCGGAAAACAAGCTGACCTCGGGGGGCGCCGCCTTCATGGCGGCTGCCGCCGCAATGACCGGCGCCCCGGTGGAAGAACGCGCCTCGGTCTACGACCAGGCGGGCAACGTTTATCTGCTGGCGGGCAAGGATGCCGAGGCGCTGAAGTCCTTCACGGCGGGGCTCAAGATTGCGCCGTCGGATACGACCCTTCTGATCGACAGGGCGCGAGCCTACCAGCTTCAGAAAAAATGGAAGGAATCCGGGCGTGATCTCGATGCGGCGCTAGCCGAGAACCCTAATCTCGTCGATGCGCTGACCTTGCGCTCCGCCGCCTTCATGGGGCTTGAGATTTTGACTCCCGCCCTGATTGATGCGAACCGGGCGCTCGATCTCGCCCCGCATAATCTTCAGGCTCTGTTGCAGCGCGGGCTTATCCTCGAACAGCAGCGCGACATCGCAGGCGCGCGGAAGGATTATGAAACCGTGATCCAGTTTGCGGCGCAGAGCGGGCGCAAGGATGATCCGGCCGCCCTTGCCGCCAAAACCTATCTCGCGCGGCTTCAGACGCCCGCGCAATAGGCTGACCATTCGGCGCGCACGCCCTCGTCCTCTTCGCTGGAAAGAGCGGCCGGGGCCAGCCCGGCAAGCGCCTTGTCCTCCCCCAGCCGTCCTGCCGCCCACACCGCCATGGCGCGGACCAGCGGAGAGGGATCGCGCGTGAGCGCAAGCGCAGGGGCGGCAAGCGTCGGCAGCTCGGAATTGCCGATGGCGATGAGCACATTGCGCACGAAGCGGGCGCGTCCGATCCGCTTGATCGGCGAGCCGGAAAAGAGCGCGCGGAAGCCTGCGTCGTCCAGCCCGGCCAGATTGGCCAGCGCCGGACCGACGAATTCCGGTCGGGCGTGGAGCGCTGCTTCATGGGCCATCTGCGCGAACTTGTTCCACGGGCAGGCGGCCAGGCAATCGTCGCAGCCATAGATGCGGTTGCCGATGGGTGCGCGGAACTCAGGCGGTATATGCCCCTTGTGTTCGATGGTGAGATAGGAAATGCAGCGCCGCGCATCGAGCTGATAGGGCGCGGGAAAGGCATTTGTCGGGCAGGCGGTGAGGCAGGCGTTGCAGGAGCCGCAATGATCCACCTCCGCTTCATCGAAGGGCAACGTCATGGTGGTGAAGATCGAGCCCAGCAGCAGCCATGAACCGAATTCGCGCGAAACGAGATTGGTATGCTTGCCCTGCCAGCCCAGACCACCCGCCGCCGCCAGCGGTTTTTCCATCACCGGCGCGGTGTCGACGAAAATCTTGACCTCTTCGCCTGAGCTTTCCGCGAGCCAGCGGGCGATCTGGCGGAGCTTCTTCTTCACGATGTCGTGATAGTCACGATTTCGGGCATAGACGGAGATGGAGCCGCGGTCCTTGTGCTCCAGCGTTTCCAGCGGGTTGCGGTCGGGGCCATAGTTGAGGCCGAGCAAGATGATGCTGCGGGCTTCGGGCCAGAGCGAATTGGGGTGGGCGCGCCGGGCGGCGGTCTCGGCCATCCATGCCATCGAGCCGTGAGCACCTTTTTCGAGCCACTGGCCCAGGGTCTCTGAAAGGTCCGGCGCGGCGTTGGCGGAGGTGAAGCGCACGGCGTCGAAACCCGCCTCGCGGGCGCGGAGAATTATCCCCGCTTTCCAGTCCTGCGGCGTGGCGGGCGGCGGCGGGCATTTTTTAAAAGTCGAGGTTTGCATAGGATCGAGGCGGTGCCATGCCCGGCAGGGCATCCGCCAGCAGCGGGCGGAAACCCGGCCGCGATTTGAGGCGGACATACCAGTCCTTGGCGCCTGGATAGGCGTCCCACGGTACGCCGCCGACATAATCCATGCAGGAAAGATGCGCCGCTGCCGTCAGGTCGGCGATGGTCAGCGTCTCGCCGCTGAGCCAGCGGCGGCGCTCGATCAGGTAGGCGACATAATCGAGGTGGTAGCGCAGATTGTGCATGGCGGTGCGCACGATCTCCATGTCCGGCGCGCCGCCGCCCATCTGGGCGCTGATGAAGCGCTTTTCGACGCGCTCATAAAGGATCGCATCGCTGACCTCGACGGCAAATTTGCGGTCAAACCAGTCGACGATCCGGCGCACTTCGGCCCGCTCGCGCGGTTCGCGCGGCATCAGCGAGGGTCCCAGATTTATGTCGTCGAGATATTCGACAATGGCGGTCGCCCCGCTCAATACGGTGCCGTCTTCCTCGACCAGCACTGGCACCTCGCCGGCCGGGTTCAGCTCCATGAATTCAGGCCGGTGGTCCCAGACCCGTTCCTCGCGCAGTGTGACGGGAGCGCCCTTTTCACCAAGCGCGAGACGGACCTTGCGGCTGCCGGGGGAAAGGGGGTGATGATAGAGAAGACGCATTAAACTTCCTTCGGCTGTCCGGCTGCGCGCGCGGCAAGCCCGTCAATGATGGAACAGTCGGACCGGCTGTCGCCGTGGCAGTGTCCGGCCAGACTGTCAATAACGCGGCGCATGGCCTTAAGGTCCGCGATCCGGGCATCAATGTGAGCGACATGGGTCGCAGCGATCGCCTTGACGTCCGCACTGGCGCGGTGCTCATCGCGATAAAGGGAGAGAAGGCTGCGGCATTCGTCGATGGAGAACCCAAGCCGCCGGGCGCTGGCGAGAAAGCTCAATTCGTTGATCCGGGACTCGTCATAGTCGCGATAGCCGTTGACGTGGCGCGGCGGCGCGGCGATCAGGCCGATTTCCTCATAGTAGCGAATGGTTTTGGCTGGAACGCTGGAGCGTTCGGCGGCCTGCCCGATATTCATGCGTCCCGATCCCCTGTCTCCGGCATCCTGCCAGATAGGTAAGCTTGCCATGGCGGGAAGGTCAATCCAAAGCGTCAAGGCTCATTCATGAATGAATACGGTATTTTAGGTATTTTGGTGGCGCGAACCGGGCGTCAGGGCGTGATCTGCGCCGCATTTCTCCAACCTTGCCTTGGAGCGCGTCCCGCGCGATAAACCGGGCCACCGGCTGGCCCGCCCGATCAGGCGCGTCCGGCCCCATCGATCTACGGGACATGACCATGGACCAGCCTCGCAACCGGGTTTTCTCTGGCGTTCAGCCGACCGGCAACCTGCACCTTGGCAATTATCTGGGCGCTATCCGCCATTTCGTGGCGCTTCAGGACACCCATGAATGCATTTACTGCGTGGTTGACCTCCATGCCATCACGGTCTGGCAGGACCCGAAGGAACTCGCCGCGAACACGCGCGAGGTGACGGCCGCCTATATCGCCGCGGGCGTCGATCCGAAGAAACACATCATCTTCAACCAGTCCAAAGTGGCGGCGCATGCCGAACTTGCCTGGATACTGGATTGCACGGCCCGCATTGGCTGGCTTAACCGCATGACCCAGTTCAAGGAGAAGGCGGGAAAGGATCGCGAGCAGGCGTCCGTCGGGCTCTATAATTACCCGGTGCTGATGGCCGCCGACATTCTGGCCTATCGCTCGACCCATGTGCCGGTGGGCGAGGACCAGAAGCAGCATCTGGAACTTGCGCGTGACGTGGCGAAGAAATTCAACAATGATTATGCTGAATTTGGTGGACAGGATTTCTTCCCCTTGCCTGAGCCGCTGATCCTGGGGGCCGCAACCCGGGTCATGTCGCTGCGCGACGGCACGAAGAAAATGTCGAAGTCCGATCCTTCCGACAATTCACGGATCACCTTCAACGACAGTCCTGAGGCGATCGCCCAGAAAATCCGCAAGGCCCAGACCGATCCCGATCCGCTGCCGGAAACGGTTGAGGGGCTCGAAGGCCGCGCCGGGGCGGATAATCTGGTCGGCATCTATGCGGCGCTCTCCGGGCAAACAAAGGACGAAGTACTGGCGGAGTTCAGGGGCGCGCAGTTCTCGGTTTTCAAGCCGAGGCTGGCCGATCTGGCGGTGGACAAGCTGTCGCCGATGATGGCTGAAATGCAGCGCATGTTGCACAATGATCAGGGCTATCTCGATCAGGTGCTGGCAGACGGAGCGGCCCGCGCCCGGGTGATCGCCGACCCGATTGTCGCCCGGGTCAAGGAACTCGTCGGCTTTATCTAGGTAACAGGTAGTAGGCCGGGTTATCCTCGGTCGTCGGGAGGCTGATAAAACATCTCCGGACCAGATCAATTTCGGGAGCTTGCAGCGCATGGCATTTGGCGAACGTTTCAATAGCTGGAAAGAGCGGCAGGCCCTGCGCTGGAAATATCGCCGCCATGGCGATATGCCCTCCTTTGATCTGGGCGAGAGCCCGGCTTCTGCAGCCCCCGGCGAGCGTCCTGCGAGGCGCTTCGAGCGGGTCGGCCTCACCGGGCTGATGCTGATCCTTCTGGTGATCGTCTTTTATTATGTCGGCGGCGCGGCGCTGCTGCACACTATCGACGACAAGCCGGATTTCGTGCCGCCGGCGCGCGATCAGGTGCCGGGAGGCAGCGCGGCCGTGTCCATGATGATCGGCCTTGTCGACCGGGAAGTGAACGATCACGCCTGGGTGGCGAACGATCCCTTCTTCATGCCGGGCTATGTGCTGGACAATATGCCGAACTATCAGCAGGGCATCGTCTCGGCGCTCGGGCGCTTCGCATTCGAGCTGACCGACCAGATCGGCCGCACCCGCGGATCAAGCGAGGCTGACCCTGATCTCCAGAAGGCGGCGGGCCTGCTGCAATATCCCGGCGACAAGTGGATATGGAACCCGAGCCAGTCGCTCATTCCCGGCTCAAGCTCTGTGTCCCAGTATCGTCAGGCGCTGACCCTGCTGCGCGCCTTCAACCAGAGGCTCGGCACCGGCCAGGCTGTTTACGAGATCAGGGCCGATAATCTGCTCGGCACGCTGGACCGCATCGCCTCGGACCTCGGCTCCCAGTCGGCGATCATCGACAATGAGGTGCTTCACAGTTCCGGAGGCCTCATCGACTGGAACGCGGACGATGTCTTCTACAGCTCCAAAGGCAAGCTTTACGCCTATTACATGATCCTGAAGGGCATGGGCCAGGACTTCGCCCCGGTGATCAAGGAACGCAATCTGCAAAAGCCATGGGACCAGATGTTGGACACGTTCAAGACGGCGGCCATGCTTCAGCCGCTCGTGGTCATGAACGGTTCGCCCACAAGCATCATCATCCCGAGCCATCTTTCCGCCCAGGGCTTCTTCCTGCTCAGGGCCCGCACGCAGTTGCGGGAAGTCTCCAATATTTTGCAGAAGTGAGGCGCCCCAGCCAAAAACCATAGTTTTATTGGGGTTTTGGCTTCACTTGATTCCCGGTGCCGGGCGGGCCATTTAAGGGGCTGGATCATCTCTTTCGTCTGCGAGAGGCCGCGCCATGTTCATCGAAACCGAGTCGACGCCGAACCCGGCCACCCTCAAGTTCCGCCCGGGGCGCGATGTGCTGGGCGAGGGACGCGCGGCGGATTTTCCCGATGCCGGTTCGGCCGAGCGTTCGCCGCTGGCCAAGCGGCTGTTCACCATCGATGGCGTCACGGGCGTTTTTCTGGGCGGGGATTTCATCACCGTCACCAAGGATAAAGGCGAGTGGCAGCACCTCAAGCCCGCGATTCTCGGCACGATCATGGATCATTACACGGCGGGCGCGCCGATCCTGATGGGCGAGACCGAAGGGAATGGGCATGCGGCTCATGAGGGCGAGGACGGCGAGATCGTCGAGCAGATCAAGGAAATTCTCGATACCCGCGTTCGCCCGGCCGTGGCGCAGGATGGCGGCGACATCACTTTTCAGGGTTTCGAGGACGGAATCGTCTACCTCAACATGCAGGGCTCCTGCGCCGGCTGCCCCAGTTCGACATTGACGTTGAAGCGCGGCGTTGAAAACATGCTCAAGCATTTCGTGCCCGAGGTGGTCGAAGTGCGCGCTGTTCCCGTCTAGTCACTTCCCTACCCTTGTTTCTGGAGTATTTCTGTGAGCGCACCCCTCTCTGCAGACGTGCTTGACCGTATTTTCCGCACCGCCCGCACTCATAACGCATGGGCGGACAAGCCCGTCACCACCGAGCAGCTCCATGAGATCTATGAGCTGATGAAAATGGGGCCGACAAGCGCCAACGCCTCGCCCGCGCGCATCGTGTTCGTGACCACGCCTGCCGCCAAGAAGCGGCTGAGTCCGTTCCTGAGTGAGGGCAACCGGGCAAAGACGCTGTCCGCGCCCGCGACCGCGATCATCGGTCATGATCTTGAGTTCTACGAGAGGCTGCCGGAACTCTTTCCCCACAGCCCTGACGCCAAGAAATGGTTCAACTGGAGCCCTGAGTTCGCTGAGCAGACCGCATTCCGCAACAGCTCGCTGCAGGGCGCCTATCTGATCCTCGCGGCGCGCGCACTCGGGCTCGATACCGGCCCGATGTCCGGCTTCGATGCAGACGGCGTGAACAAGGAGTTCTTCCCCGACGGCAAGGTGAAGGTGAACTTCCTGTGCAATCTGGGCTATGGCGATCCGGCTGGCCTGTTCGAGCGCAGTCCCCGTCTGGACTTCGATGTCGCGTGCCGGATTCTCTGAGTCCGGTCTTGCGGGAAAGCGGTCTGGTTTGAACATTCTCGCCTTCGACACGGCGCTGGGCGCGCTCTCGGCGGCATTGTCCGCCGGGGGGCAACTGACCTGTCATTTTGAACTGCGCACGCGCGGCCATGCGGAAACCCTGCTTCCCCTGTTGCAGGACGTCATGGCGCGTGGCGGCATCATGCCCGAAGCGCTTGAAGCGCTGGCGGTGACGGTTGGCCCCGGCACCTTTACAGGGTTGAGGGCGGGGCTCGCCACGGCGCGCGGCATTGCCCTTGCCAGGGGGCTGCCCGTGGTGCCCGTGACCACGCTCGAAGCCGTCGGCTCTCTCGTCGATGCGGCTCCGGACGAGGCGGTTGTCGTCGCCTTCGACGCCCGGCGCAACGAGGTTTATCTTCAGGCTTTCGAGCCCTGCTCAGGGGTTCCTGTGGCGCTGGGCGAACCGGCCATCGTCTCGCTCGATGAGACGGCGGCGCGTCTTCCCGGCCGTCCTCTGGTCCTTGTCGGCTCCGGCGCTGGACTGGTGGCGGCGCGCCTTGCGCCTGGAACCGTCTATCGCCTGTCGGATGCCAATCCCCAGCCGGATGCGGCGGCGGCGCTGGCCATCGCCATCGCCCGTATCGAGGCGGAGGGGCTTGAGCCTTTCCGCCAGCCCCCTGCTCCTCTTTATCTGCGCGCGCCGGACGCCAAACTGCCTGGCGGCCTCGATTACGTGAAGGAGCCCTCGTGAGCGGGGCGATCCGGATCGCCGCGGCGGGACCGGGCGATGCCGCCGACATTGCCGCGCTCCACGCTCTCTGCTTTGAGGCGGGCTGGGACGGGGCGGCGATTGCAGACATTCTCGCCATGCCCGGGGCCTTCGCGCTGGTCGCGGAATGGCCGCAGGCGGACGATGTTCTCTACGTCGGCTTCGTTCTGGCGCGGGCGGCGGCGGGCGAAGCTGAAATCCTCTCGATCGGGGTGGCCCCGGCGGCGCGGGGCGCGGGGCTCGGGCTCGTGCTGCTTGAGGCCGCCATCGTCCGGGCCATAGCCATGGGCGCGCAGGCATTGTTTCTGGAGGTCGCCGACGACAATCATCCCGCTGTGGGACTCTACGAAAAACGGGGCTTTGCCCGGGTTGGCAGCCGTCCCGGCTATTACGCCCGCAGCGATGGCGCCGCATCGGCCCTCGTCATGCGGCTGGACCTGGAATAATTTCCGAGCGCCACACTATGATATTTGGCGTTTCCTCAGGAGTTTCATAATGTTATCAATTATATGACTGACGGGGAGACGCCTTCTGGCGGGGTGACAGGGGCGAAGAGTTCACCTAAACTTTAACAGCATCATCAGGGACACCACAGTGACCGGGAAAAGCATGACAGGCGAGAATGATCCGGACCGGATCGAAAAGCTGTGTGTGGAAAAGGGAATGCGCATGACCGATCAGCGCCGCGTGATCGCGCGGGTGCTGAGTCTGGCACATGACCATCCCGATGTGGAAGAAGTCTATCGCCGCGCAGCAGATGTCGATTCCAAGATCTCCATCGCCACGGTCTATCGCACTGTGCGCCTGTTCGAGGAGGCGAGCATTCTGGAGCGGCATGATTTCCGGGACGGACGCTCGCGCTACGAGCAGATCACCGAGGAGCATCACGATCATCTGATCGATCTCAGCTCGGGCCGGGTCATTGAGTTCAAAAATGAGGAAATCGAGCGCCTGCAGGCTATCGTGGCCAGGGAACTCGGGTTCGATCTGGTCGATCACCGGCTGGAGCTCTATGGTGTGCCGCTCGACCGAAGCAAAAAGAACTGATTCCGGGTATAATGGCCTGCAAGACGCCGGTCCCCTGGGCGGCGTTCGCCATGGCCGGTCGAAGGGAAGGATGACATGCCCGAAGGCAATAGCGTGCCCGTAAGCGAGGTTGGCAGCCTCGGTACGGGTATTACCGGTGGCGGCAAGGCTCATTTCATGGGACGGGTGCGCGCGCTGGTCCTGCTTACCGGCTTTATCGGTTCGGCGTTTCTGCTGATGCCCTCGCAGGCGCTGGCGTTGCGTTTCGGCTGGCCCATGGCAAAGTGGCTGCCCAATCGCTATCACCGCTTTCTCTGCCGCCTGCTCGGCATCCGGGTGCATATCAGGGGTGAGCGTTATGCGGGCGGGGCCTGCCTGCTGGCGATCAATCATACTTCCTGGCTCGATATTCCCATTCTCGCTTCCCTGCAGCCCTGCTCCTTCGTCGCCAAGAGCGAGGTGAATGCCTGGCCGTTTTTCGGCACGCTGGCCCGCCTTCAGGAAACCGTTTTCGTGGAGCGCGAACGCCGCGCCCGCACGGCTGATTCCCGTAACGAGATTCATGCCCGGATCGCCGCCGGGGATACGCTGGTTCTGTTCCCCGAGGGGACGTCGAGCGACGGCAACCGGGTCCTCCCGTTCAAGAGCGCGCTGATGAGCGTGGCGCAGCTCACCCTCGTCAGCAGCGAGGCCGACCGCGAGGCGGACCTTGCGGTCCAGCCGGTCTCGGTCGCCTATACCAGGGTCAACGGCCTGCCCATGGGTCGGGTGCTGCGGCCCTTCTTCGCCTGGTATGGGGACATGGAGCTTTTTCCCCACCTCTGGGAGGCTTTTGTGATGGGGCCCATCGATGTGGTGGTGGAATATCACCCGCCCGTCACCATCCGCGAGGTTGGCAACCGCAAGGCGCTTGCCCAATATTGTCAGGACTGCTGCCAGCGGGGCCTCTCCAGCGCCCTGCTGGGCCGGGATATTCCAGGCGCTGTCGCAAGGCCAGAGCGTCCCGCAGGCGTGGTCGCCCGGTTTCGCCGGGGATTCCTCAAGGCCACAGGCTGAGCCAATAATGCGGGTTCCAGCACTGTCGGGACTGACGCGGGCGCGTTCAAGCGTGTATGATTGAATTCAGGTTCAGTTAACGGCCTCAGGGAGCCCATACCGACTTTGTCCGATAGCAATGTGTTAGAAGGCCCGGCAAATGCCGCCATGCGCGAGACGTTGAGCGTCCCGGAGGACGCCGCGGTCGCGGTCCGGCGCAAGAAAATCCATATCAAGACCTATGGCTGCCAGATGAACGTCTACGATACGAATCGTATGACCGACGCAATGGCGCCCCATGGCTATGACGAGGTGGATACGCCAGAACAGGCCGATGTCGTCATTCTCAATACCTGCCACATCCGCGAGCGCGCCGCCGAAAAGGTTTATTCCGAACTTGGACGGCTGCGCAAAATGAAAGATGCCCGGGCGGTTGAAGGCGACCGGGTCATTATCGGCGTGGCGGGCTGCGTGGCGCAGGCCGAAGGCGATGAAATCCGCCGCCGCGCGCCGACGGTCGATCTGGTGTTCGGGCCCCAGACCTATCATCGCCTGCCGGACATGATTGCGCGCGCCGGCAATGGCGGGCCTGCTCTGGTCGATACGGAATTTCCAGCCGAGGACAAGTTTGGCCATCTGCCGGCGCCTCGACGGAAACAGACGCTGGCGCGCGGCGTCACGGCGTTCCTGACCGTACAGGAAGGATGCGACAAGTTCTGCACTTTCTGCGTGGTGCCCTATACGCGGGGCGCTGAATTTTCGCGGCCTGTGGCGCGTATCGTCGGCGAGGCGCGCGATCTTGTGGCGGCGGGCGTGCGTGAGATCACGCTGCTCGGCCAGAATGTGAACGCCTATCATGGCGACGCGCCGCATGGCGGCGCATCGACACTTGGCGGCCTCATTCGGGCGCTGGCGGAGATCGAGGGGCTGGAGCGTCTCCGTTTCACCACGAGCCATCCCCGCGATATGGACGACGATCTGATCGCGGCGCATGGCGAACCGGGAAAGCTGATGCCTTATCTGCATCTGCCGGTGCAATCGGGCTCTGACCGCATTCTCGATGCGATGAACCGTCAGCATACGGTTTCATTTTATCTCGACCTGATCGGGCGCATTCGTGCGGCGCGACCCGACATTGCGCTTTCATCCGATTTCATCGTCGGCTTTCCCGGCGAAACCGACGATGATTTCGAGGCGACGATCGATCTGGCGCGCAAGGTGCGTTTCGCTCAGGCCTATTCGTTCAAGTACAGCCCACGTCCGGGCACGCCCGCCGCGGGCGAGGCCGGGCAGGTGCCCGAGGATGTGAAGGCCGAACGGCTTGCCCGGCTTCAGGCGGTCATCAATGAAGGCCAGCTTGCCTTCAACGAGGCGTGCGTCGGCCGGGTTCTGCCGGTATTGTTCGACCGGCGCGGCCGCCATGAGGCGCAGCTCATCGGGCGCAGCCCCTATCTTCAATCAGTGCATGTGGAAAATGTTCCCGAACAATTGTTCGGGAAACTGTCTGACGTCATTATCGAGGAAGGTCATGCGAACAGTCTGAAGGGGCGGCTCGCGCAAGCGGCCGGTCAGGAGGATTGAGTGTTTCAACAGGAAAGGACAGGTCTGAGTGAGTGCATCCGGGCAGGTTACCGACAAGGAAAACAGTCTCGTTCTCGCCTTCGATAACAACCGTCTTCTGACGGAGCTTTTCGGTGAACACGACCGCAATCTGGCCCGGATCGAGCAAGGGCTCGATATTCTGGCCACGTCGCGTGGCAACAAGGTGGTGATCACCGGCTCCAGCGACAAACGCGAACAGGCCGGGCGCGTGTTCAATGAGCTTTACGCCCGCCTGAAAGCCGGCGCG
>JAATFR010000353.1 GCA_015655095.1 Hyphomicrobiales bacterium
ATCGAGATCATTTCGGACGGCGAGGGCCTGTCGCTGTCGAAGCGCCGGATCACGCTTTCGACCTCAGGCGTGGTGCCGATGATCGAGAAGACTGGCGCCGACATCGGCTGCATGCTCGCCATCTCGCTCCATGGCGTGACAGACGAGATCCGCGACCGGCTGGTGCCGCTCAACAAGAAATACCCGCTGAAAGAGCTTCTGGACGCCTGCCGGAACTTTCCCGGCCTCTCCAACGCCCGGCGCATCACTTTCGAATATGTGATGCTGAAAGGCGTGAACGATTCACTTGCGGACGCAAAAAAGCTGGTGCAGTTGCTCGCGGGCATCCCGGCCAAGATCAATTTGATCCCTTTCAATCCCTGGCCCGGCTCGCCTTATGAATGCTCGGACTGGGCCCAGATCGAGAAATTCGCCGATGTGGTCAATCGCGCGGGCTATGCAAGCCCCGTGCGCACGCCGCGCGGCCGCGATATCATGGCGGCCTGCGGCCAGCTCAAGAGCGAGACGATCAGGAAAAGCGCGGGCGAGCTATTTCGAGAGCGCAAGGCGGTCGAAGCCCTGAAAACCGGGGCTCAAAAAACTGAAGCCCAGACCGGGGTTTAATTTAAACCCGAATGCCTGCCCCCTGCCGTTTCAGGCCAGGGGCGTTTCATACCAGCCTGTTTGGTAGGCCAATTTCGTAATCGGTTTTAAACTTCCATCTGTTTCCATCTTTTATATGAAATGGTTTTTGTAAAGAATCTGGGACGACGGGGCAAATTTTGGGCATTTTCCGGCATCTCTATGTGCAGGTTCTGATCGCGATCGCGGCAGGCATTGCGCTTGGCATCTTCTATCCGTCGATTGCCGTTGATATGAAGCCGCTGGGGGACGGCTTCATCAAGCTTATCAAGATGGTCATTGGACCGATCATTTTCTGCACGATCGTGTCCGGGATTGCCGGAATGAGGGATATGAAATCGGTGGGCCGGGTCGGGATCAAGGCGCTGGTCTACTTCGAGGTTATGACCTCGTTTGCGCTTGTTATCGGGCTGGTCATCGTCAATCTGGTAAAACCCGGTGTCGGCATCAATGCCGATGTGGCGACGATCTCGACCGACAGCATCGCAAAATATACGGCCGCCGCCCGATCCGAGAATGTCACCGATTTTCTGCTTCACATTATTCCCGATACATTCGTCTCAGCCTTTGCCGAGGGCGATCTGCTGCAAATCTTGCTGATCGCCGTGCTGGTCGGCTCCTCGCTCACCGCCATCGGCAAAGCCGGGGAGCGGGTTCTTAATCTGATTGATGATATTGGCCATCTGTTCTTTCGCGTGGTCGCCCTGATCATGCGGGTCGCCCCCATCGGCGCATTCGGCGCCATGGCCTTCACCATCGGGAAATATGGCGCGGGCAGCCTTGCCCAGCTCGGCATGCTGATGGTCTGTTTCTATGCGACCTACCTGCTGTTCATTTTTGTTTTCCTTGGCCTCATCATGCGGGTCTGCGGCCTCTCCATCTTCAAATATCTGAATTACATCAAGGCGGAACTGCTGCTGGTGCTGGGCACGTCCTCATCTGAATCGGCCTTGCCGCGCCTCATGGACAAGCTCGAACATCTGGGCTGTTCCAGACCCGTGGTCGGGCTGGTTGTGCCGACCGGCTATTCCTTCAATCTGGATGGCACATCGATCTATCTGACCATGGCGGCCATCTTCATCGCCCAGGCGACGAATACGCCTCTGACCATATGGCAGGAACTGTCGATCCTCGGCGTTCTGCTGCTCACCTCCAAGGGAGCGGCCGGTGTTACGGGTTCAGGCTTCATCACCCTTGCCGCGACCCTGACGGCCGTCAGCCATGTGCCCATCGAGGGCATTGCGCTGATATTGGGGATCGACCGGTTCATGTCGGAGGCCCGCGCGATCACAAATATCATTGGCAATGGCGTTGCTACGATTGTTGTCGCCAAATGGGAAGGCCAGTTCGACCATGAACGCGCTGAACTCGTATTTGCCGGGCATCCCCCCGCTTTGCTGGCGACGGATACTGAACGCCCCATCGCGGTGTGATCTCTATTTGGCGGCCCTCTATTTTGCCGACCATGCCAACGCCTGATCCTGCCGGTCGCTGCCCCAGAAAAGCTCCGTGCCGACTGTGAAGGACGGCGCGCCGAAGATGCCGAGGGAAACGGCCTCGGCTGTCTGCGCCTTCAGCCTTTCCTTGTTTTCCGGGGCCATGGCTCTGGCGAATATGGTCTCCGGATCGCGATCCAGCTTCTTCAGGATGGTAGTGAGCACATGATCGTCGGCGATATTCTCGCCCTGCACGAAGTTCGCCACATAAACCCAGCGGGTGAAGGCGGGCGCGAAGCCATCGTCGGCGGCGATAAGGCCGATTCGCGCCGCTTTGAGACTGTTTTGCGGGAAAATCCGCGGCTTGCGGAAACCAAAGCCGAGATCGCGGCATATGCGCTCCAGATCGCGCCACATATAGACGCCCTTGACCGGATAGACATTGAACGGGCTGTCGTTCCAGCCATGCGCCACAAAGATCGGGCCCAGCAGAAAGGGACGCCAGTTGACAGTGACGCCCTTTGCCTGCGCCAAAGCCTCCATCCTCATGGCGGCGGGATAGGAATAGGTGCTGGCGAAGTCGAACCAGAAATCGAGGGGAGCCGTCATGAAGGTTTCCTGTGTTTTCCTTCCTTTTAGGCTGCCCGGCATATCCGATCCAGTCCTTGCCTGAATCGCCCTGTCGCAGGGACCTGAGCCTTTCTTCCAGTCGCCGCCTCGGGTACCGTCGGGGAAACCAAAACAGCATCAAGGGAGACGATCAGTATGGCTGGACGAGTTCAGGGCAAGATGGCGTTCATCACCGGCGGCGCTTCGGGGCTGGGGGCGGCAAGCGCCGTCATGCTGGCGAAGGAGGGTGCCAAGGTTGTCGTCGCGGACATCAATCTGGCGGGCGCTGAAGCCGTTGCTGCCTCGATCAACAAGGATCATCCCGGCGTTGCCCTTGCTGTCCGGCTGGACGTGACCAGTGAAAGCGAATGGCAGAAGGCGCTTGCCCAGGGCAACGACTTCATGGGCGGCATCAATGTGTTGTTCAACAATGCCGGCATCGGCGGCGGCTCGACGGTCGAGGACACTGACTTCGAGACCTGGAAGAAAGTGATGGCGGTGGATGCGGATTCCGTGTTCCTCGGCTGTAAATATGCGTTGCCCTATATGCGGCCACACGCGCCGGGCTCCATCATCAATACCTCGTCGATTGCGGGCCTGATCGCGGGCCACAACATGGCCTCCTACAATGCGGCCAAGGCGGCCGTGTGGCTGCTTTCCAAATCGGTGGCGCTGCATTGCGCCAAGCGCGGCTACCGCATCCGCTGCAACTCGATTCACCCGACCTTCATCGACACGCCCATTCTCGACGGGATGCTGTCGCGCGGGGGCCTGACCAAGGATGACC
>JAATFR010000010.1 GCA_015655095.1 Hyphomicrobiales bacterium
CAGGCGCTCTACCAGATGGATATTGCGGGTTCGGATGTTGCCGACGTGATCGATGAGTTCGTCATCGAGCGCTTCCCGGGCGCTGACGAGGAAGGCGAGCCTCACCCGGAAACCGATGTTGCCCATTTCACCGATCTGCTCAGGGGCGTGGTCCGCGAACAGCTCGAAATTGACCCGCGCATCGAGGCGGCGCTGGCCAGGGGCTGGACCCTTTCGCGCCTTGATTCCATCCTGCGCGCCATTCTGCGGGCGGGCGTTTATGAGATGCAGCGTTGCCGGGATGTGCCGGCCAAGGTTGTCATCAATGAATATGTCGATATTGCCCACGCCTTCTTCGCCGGCGAGGAGCCTGCGGTCGTCAATGCGGTTATAGACCGGGTTGGCCGCGATATTCGCGATGGCGAACTTAAGTAGGACTGGACTTCGGGCCAGCCCGTCCCAGAATATTCTCATGGTTGAACGCAATTCTTCAGATGGCGACCGGCCCGACGAGTTCGCCCTTATCGAAGAACTGTTCGCGCCTCTGGCGGCGGGGGCAAGCGGGGCCTATGGGCTGGAGGATGACGTCGCCACTTATGCGCCATCGCCGGGCCAGGAACTGGTGCTGACGGCGGACGCCATTGTCGAGGGCGTCCATTTTCTGGCAACTGATTCCGCTGATCTGGTTGCACGCAAATTGTTGCGGGTGAATCTGTCCGATCTGGCCGCTAAGGGGGCCCGGCCTGTGGGTTATCTCCTGACGGCCGCCTTTCCACGAACCATGGATTATGCCGTCATGCGCGCCTTTGCACGCGGGCTTGCCGAGGACCAGCGCCGTTTCGGCATCCATCTGTGGGGAGGGGACACGGTGGCGACGCCAGGACCAGCCACCTACTCGCTCACCGCCATCGGCGAGGTACCCCAGGGCTGTGCCATCCGGCGCGGCGGCGCGGGCGAGGGCGACGACATCTATGTCACCGGCACGATCGGCGACGGGGCGCTGGGGCTTCTTGCCGCGCAGGATCTGTTGCCGGGCCTCGACAGTGATCTCAATGCGGCGCTTGCCTCGCGTTACCGCCTGCCGGAACCCCGGATGGCATTGGGATTAGCGCTGCGCGATCTGGCGACAGCGGGGCTCGATATTTCAGACGGGCTGGCGGCTGATCTTGGTCATCTGTGCCGGGTTTCAGGGGTGGGCGCGCGCATAGAGCTTGAGGCTGTGCCCCTCTCTCCCGGCATTCGTGCCGCCATCGCACTTGATCCTGCCCATTTCGAGCGGGCGCTGACCGGCGGCGACGATTATGAGCTTTTGTTCACGGCGGCGCGGGTGGATCGCACCCGGATCGAGGGTGCGGCGCTCAACTGCGGTCTTGCCGTCACCCGCATCGGCGTGGCGAGCGGCGAGGGGCTCGTGTTCGTGGATGGGTCGGGGGCGGAAGTTTCCTTTGCACATGCGGGATACACCCATTTCTGAAGCTGGAAACAGATTCCACCTAAGGCGGGTTATCTTGAGAGGAAGGCGCGGAAAAGCTATTTTGCGTCATTAAGGTTTCATTTTTCCCGATTGTTCCCTGCCCTGATTTAGAGGAAATTCATTTCGATGAGCCAGTCTTTATCCTTCATGAAGCTGTTTGTTTCCGGTATTTTCCTGCTGGTTCTGCTTTCCGGCTGCACGACATGGGTCAAGCCCGGAGCGACGCCGATAGAGCGCGACTCCACTTTGAGCCAGTGCCGCGCCTATGCCTATCAACGGGTCGCGCCCAACCTTGTTACCGCCATGGTTGATCCAGGCGGCTATCAGCCCGGCTGGCGCGAGTGTTATAATTATCATGGCAAGACGCGATGCCGCTGGAACGGCGGTTTCTTCGTGCCGCCGCGCTATGCCACCTTTGATGCCAACCGGGGTTCACGCGACGCCATGGTCGAAAATTGTATGTTTGTGAATGGCTGGCACAGGGAATAGCCGGGTCTTTTCATCTGCGGAACAGGCTTGCGAGGCTGTCAACGGGGAACGCTGGTTGCGTTCCCCGATTTCGTTTGGCATCGTTGGGGCCGTTTTTGACTTGTATGCGTGAGGAGGAGGGGGAGAACGGTCCATCCCGGCGTCTGTTCCGGGAGCTTGTTCTTGTGCGTCATTCCCTTCTGGGCTGTCCGTCAACGAACAAGGAAAAAAAATGAGCACAATATTGTGGGCTATCATCGGCTGCGGGCTGATCGCCATTCTTTATGGTATCTGGGCGATCCGGTCGGTGCTTGCGGCCGATCCGGGAAATGCGCGGATGCAGGAGATTGCGGCTGCTATCCAGGAGGGGGCGGCCGCCTATCTAAATCGTCAGTATACGACGGTCGCCATCGTCGGCGTTGTCATCTTTGTTATCGTTTCCTATCTCCTTTCCCTGAAGGTCGGCATCGGCTTTCTGGTGGGGGCGTCCATGTCGGGGCTCGCCGGCTATGTCGGCATGAATGTCTCGGTGCGCGCCAATGTGCGCACGACCCAGGCCGCTTCGCGCAGCCTTGCGGCGGGACTTGCTATCGCATTTCGCTCCGGTGCTGTCACCGGCATGCTGGTGGCGGGACTGGCGCTCCTGTCCGTTGCCGTTTATTACGCGGTGCTCACGGCGGGCTTCGGCCTTGTTCCCGGTTCACGCGGCGTTATCGACTCGCTGGTGGGGCTCGGCTTCGGCGCGTCGTTGATTTCGATTTTTGCAAGGCTCGGTGGAGGCATCTTCACCAAGGGGGCCGATGTCGGCGGCGATCTGGTCGGCAAGGTCGAGGCGGGTATCCCTGAAGATGATCCGCGCAACCCGGCCACCATTGCCGACAATGTCGGGGATAATGTCGGTGATTGCGCGGGCATGGCCGCCGATCTCTTTGAAACCTATGCGGTCACGACCGTTGCGACCATGGTGCTGGCGTCGATTTTCTTCGGTGCCGATCCCACCCGCATGATGCTCTATCCGCTGGCCATTGGCGGCTCGTGCCTCCTGACCTCCATCATCGGCACCTTCTTTGTAAGGCTGGGGTCAAACAACAATATCATGGGCGCGCTCTACAAGGGCTTCATCGCCTCGGCGCTGCTTTCGCTGGTGCTGCTCTGGTTCGTGACGGATCACGTCATCGGCCTCGGTACTGTTTTTTCGGTCGGCTCATCGGTCTTTACCGGGCAATCGCTCTATTTCTGCGGGGTTGCCGGGCTTGCCGTCACCGGGCTCATCATCTGGGTGACGGAATATTATACCGGCGTCAATTTCCGTCCGGTCAAAAGCATCGCCGCGGCCTCGGTGACCGGCCATGGCACCAATGTCATACAAGGCTTGGCTATTTCGCTGGAGGCGACGGCGCTTCCCGCGATCATCATTGTCGTCGGCATTTTGGTGACCTATTCGCTGGCCGGACTGTTCGGCATCGCCATCGCGGTCACGACCATGCTGGCGCTGGCGGGCATGGTGGTGGCGCTCGACGCTTTCGGTCCGGTCACGGATAATGCGGGCGGCATTGCCGAGATGGCGGACCTCCCCGCCGAGGTGCGCAAGACCACCGATGCGCTCGACGCCGTGGGCAACACGACGAAAGCCGTGACCAAGGGCTATGCCATTGGTTCCGCGGGGCTCGGCGCGCTGGTGCTGTTCTCAGCCTACACGCAGGATCTCGCCTACTTCTCAGCTTCGCCGGATCTTTTCCCCTATTTCAGCGGGGTGGTGGCGGATTTCTCGCTCTCAAACCCGTTCGTGGTCGTGGGTCTGCTGGTCGGCGGCATGTTGCCCTATCTCTTCGGAGCCATGGGCATGACGGCGGTGGGGCGCGCCGCAGGCTCAGTCGTCGAGGAGGTGCGTCGCCAGTTCAAGGCCGATCCCGGCATCATGGCGGGCACCAGCAAGCCCGACTATGCCAA
>JAATFR010000252.1 GCA_015655095.1 Hyphomicrobiales bacterium
CCAGTCGATGATGCGGGCGTCGGGCCCAACCAGAATCCGCGCCTTGTTGCGGGAGATCCCCTTGATGATGGTCCGGGCCGCGGCTTCCGGGCTGGTGAAGGCGATGCGGTCGAAACCGTTGGCGGCCTCCTCGCGCACCGTGGCCTGTGTGCTTTGCAGAAACCGGGCGTTGCGCACGATATTCGTCCGGATTCCGCCCGTGTGGACGCATGACACCTTGAGGGAACTATCCTGCAATTCATGACGCAGGGCCTCGGTGAAGCCCCGTATGGCGAATTTGGCGGCATTGTACGCGGCCTGGTGAGGAACGGCGATCAGGCCGAAAATGCTTGATATGTTAACGATATGGCCTTCAGGTCTTGCCCGGAGCTGAGGCAGAAAGGCCTTTGTGCCATAGACCATGCCCCAGAAATTCACTTTCATGACCCATTCGAGATCCTCATAGCTCAGGTCCTCGACCCGGGCGATCTGGGCCACGCCGGCATTGTTGATGACAATGTCCGCTCCGCCATGGATCGTCTCTATCTCTTGGGCGAAGGCATGAACGGCGTTGCGGTCGGCGACATCGACGAGGTAGGTGGCCACGGTGCCCCCGGCGTTCTCAATCCGACGGGCGGTTTCAGCAAGACCCTGCCGGTCGAGGTCCGCGGCGGCGATATAGGCGCCGCGCACGGCAAGCTCAATGGCCAGAGCTCGTCCGAGACCACTCGCCCCGCCGGTGATAACAACGACCTTTCCGGAGAAATCGGCCATTTATCTCAAAACCATCCTGTTGGCGCTTCCACTTGTGGCTCCATTCGCCGGGGCTCAGCTATCGCAAGCTCCTGTCTTGTATTATGTCAAGATTGAGACTCCGAACTCAATACAGGCCGGGAAGCGAAATGAAACATTGAGTTTACGGGGGCGGGTTGACTGACGAAATTGACACATACTGGTCTCAACTTCATGGAAACGTCATGTCTCTAATCTTTGCCGGATGATAGGAATGCTGGCTGGGTGGTTGGGAGAAATGTGAGCGAAGGTGACGGTGCAGGAAACGGATATGCAGGGAGCCGCCAAACGGATGCGCCGGTCCTGGCCCTCCGGTAGCCGGATGACCCTTCTGGCGAGTGCTGTTGTTCTTGGCGGGCTGGCGATGTATGGCGGTCTGGACTGGAAGTCGGCCGCAGCAGGTTTTGTGGTCATCATGGCGGCAAACCTGATCTATTCGCTATTCCGGGGGAGAGCCCACGCCAATGACCGTCCTGTGAATGACGCGCCTGTCGATGTGCGGCCTTTGCGGGAGGCGGTGGCGGCTGAAATCCTCGATGAACTGCCCGATCCGATTTTCGTGATCGGCGCGGGAGGGCGCCTCATCATGCGGAATGAAGCAGCTATTCCCTTGCTGGGTCGTGATGCTGTCGGCAAGCCGCTCGCGGCGGTATTGCGCAACGCATCCCTGATCGCCGTCATTGATGAGGTCTGGCGCACAGGCGAGGCGCGCGAACTCGATTACCGGCAGCCGGGGCCTGTGGAGCGGGAATTTCATGTCCATGTCACATCGCTCTCGCTTCCGGCAAAAGCGGGCGATGGGGCTGACAATGCCCGCCCGAGTCTTCCGGGCCCGACGGTGCTCGTGCGGCTGCACGACCGGACGGATGCGCGGCGGCTGGAAGCGATGCGGGTCGATTTCGTCGCCAACGCCAGCCATGAGCTGAGGACCCCGCTTGCCTCATTGTCCGGCTTTATCGATACGTTGCGCGGCCATGCCCGGAACGATCCTGACGCGCAGGAGCGCTTCCTCAAGATCATGGCCGATCAGGCCGGGCGCATGCGCCGCCTGATCGAGGATCTTCTGTCCCTGTCGCGCATCGAGTTGAAGGAGCATGTCAGGCCGGTCGGCATCGTGGATATGGCAAGGCTCACCCTGGATTGCATGGCGGCGCTCGAGCCCATCGCTGCTTCATATGGCGTGAAGATTGAAATTATGCCCGGCTCATTGCCAGACGGACAGGCCCTGGTGCGCGGTGAGCGTGATGAACTGGCACAGGTGATCCAGAACCTTACCGACAATGCATTGCGTTATGGCTGCGGCGGCGAGCGGGTCGAGGTTTCGCTGGCATCCGTCATGAAAGGCCCTCGGGCCATGATCTGCTTGTCGGTTCACGATTTCGGCCCTGGTATCGCGCCAGAGCACCTGCCGCGTCTGACCGAGCGTTTTTATCGCGCCGATCCCACCTTGAGCCGGGCAAGCGGCGGTACGGGGCTGGGGCTCGCCATCGTCAAGCACATCGTCAATCGTCATGAAGGCGTGCTTGGCATCGAGAGTACGCCGGGTGAGAGCACGACCTTCAGCGTACTGCTTCCGGCCATGGAGAGAGTGGACGCGCGTGAGGCCGAAGCCAGTCTGGCGTTTCCCGAGCCTGCATCGTCGTTTTAATCCTCATTATCAGGTCTGAAGGCGCAATCTCTGTGGGTTGCGTCATGAAACCGTTATTATCTTGTCGTAAAGCTCTAACGGGCCTGGGTGATACCCCGGTCCATGATGGCCTATCATGGAGGCGCACCTGATATCTGATTTGCAGCGCGTACCGGAACAAATGCGTGACGGTCCTGCGCTCATTCGTGTGATTGCCGTCAAACCGGTACTTATCGGCATGGACGGCTGCACCGGCTCGACTGATCCTGTCGAGGTCGCGGATGCCGGCAAGTTTGCCTGCGGTGTCCGCGATATCGGCTTTGGATGTTTCGCCAATCAGGTGCCGGCAGAAATTGAATGCTTGCAGTTGGCAATGATGTCTCATCATTTCCATCATTCAGCCTATTTCCCAGCGGGGATAACAGGAGGACCAAAGTGGCGGAACATATTGTAAAATCCTTCGAGGGGGAACTTGAGGCGCTCTCGACCGGGATTGCCCAGATGGGCGGTCTTGCCGAAGCGCAGTTGCAGGCCTCCCTGGAAGCTGTGGCGCACCGTGATTCAGCTCTCGCGGAGAAGACGGTTGCCGAGGACCGTCGCATAGATGCCATGGAGCAGGACATCGACCTGCGGGCTGTCCGCCTGCTGGCGCTTCGCCAGCCCATGGCCATCGACCTTCGCGAAGCCGTGGCGGCAATCAAGATTTCGACAGATCTCGAACGTATCGGCGATCTGGCGAAAAACATCGCCAAGCGCGTGCTGATCATTCAGCACGATTATGAACTGCCCAATCGGCTGGTGCAGGGGATTCTGCGGATGGGACGTATTGCCCAGTCGCAGTTGAAATCGGTGCTCGACGCCTATTCGAACAGGGATGCCCAGGTCAGCCTTGATGTCTGGCGTGGGGATGAAGAACTCGATGCGATGTATAATTCGGTGTTCCGTGAACTTCTGACCTACATGATGGAAGATCCGCGGATGATAAGTGCGTGCACACACCTGCTGTTCATCGCCAAGAATCTTGAACGAACCGGCGATCACGCCACAAATGTTGCCGAAGCCGCTTATTACCTCATAACAGGCGAACGTCTCATGGACGACAGGCCCAAGGGGAACAACATTACAGAATAGGTTGCTCCCTCGTAGCCGAGGAAAAAAATAACAATGACAATAAAAATCAA
>JAATFR010000158.1 GCA_015655095.1 Hyphomicrobiales bacterium
GGCCTTTTCGGCGCAGAAGGCGGCTCTTGTGATCGGCAACGGGGCGTATCGTTCAGTGACGCCGCTGGTGAACCCTGCCAACGATGCCGGCGACATGGCGTCTTCCTTGGGCCGGATCGGCTATGCGGTGACGCTTGTGAAGGATGGGGACCTGCAGGCGATGAATGACGGGCTTCGGGCTTTCCTGCGCGATGCGGACCATGCCGACAGCGTGGTGGTGTTCTATTCGGGGCACGGCGTGCAGGTGAAGGGCCGCAACTACCTGATCCCGGTTTCGGCGAAGATCTCGGACGAGCTGGACCTTGATACGCAGGCGCTCTCGCTGGACAAGCTGCTGGAGCTGGTGGACAGCGCGGCGCCGAAGGTGAAGATCGTCATCCTTGATTCGTGCCGGGACAATCCGCTGACGCGCCAGCTGGTGCGGGGGGCAGGCACGCGGGGTCTTGCCCGCATCGATCTGGACGCCTCCTCGGCCAAGGGGACGCTGATCGCCTTCTCGACGGCGCCCGGCTCGGTGGCGCAGGACGGCAGCGGCCGCAATTCGCCGTTCACGACGGCGCTGCTGGCGCATATGGAAACGCCTGGCCTGGACATCCGGCAGATGTTCGGGCAGGTGCGTGCCGATGTGGACCAGTCGACCCAGGGCGCGCAGACGCCCTGGGTGAACGAGGCGATCATCGGCTCCTTCGCCATGTCCGGCACGGCGGAGACCCCCCAGCCGGTCAAGGCCATCGCCGTGGAGCCTCTGGCCCAGCCCCAACCCCAAGCTCAATCTCAGCCCGAACCGCAGAACTTCCAGCAGCAGGCCTCCATCGAACCACCGCCCCCGCCACCTCCGCCGGGACGTTCGGAATTCATCCTGCCCGACTCCGGCACGCGGCGGCTCAACTGGGACGAGATCGCCAATCTCGACGGCTTGCAATTGCGCCGTGCCCGGAACGAGATCTTTGCCCGGCGTGGGCGCTACATGAAGGACGATCAGTTGCGGGCGTATTTCTCGCAATTTTCCTGGTATCGGCCCTGGACATGGGACGTCCAGCTCAGTGCCGTCGAGAAGGCGAATGTCGCCCTCATCCAGCGCGCCGAGGCCGGCCAATGAAAAGTCTCCTTTGTGCCGGCCTGCTGGCGTCGGCTCTGTGCGGCATTGCGTCGGCGGCAAGAGCCGATGCTGCCCTGGATGCCCTGGTTTCGGCCTATCCGGAGGCTATCGCAGGCTATGATGCCAAGGATCTGATCCTGAAGAACGGCAATCGCATCCCGCTGTCCAATGGCATCGCCAACAAGACGCCGGAGCAGCGTGTGGATAATGCCGACATCTTCGACATGTTCGCCATGTCCTATACGCTTGGCGCGAAATACCCCATTCCGGCAACTCCCGCAGACGATCCCGGTCGCGCCCGCAACCAGGCGCTGTTCGATGCCCTGTACGGTGATTGCGCCAAGGGGCAGGTCAAGCTGAAGACAATTCAGTGGCTTCCATCGCTGAAGGGCGGTTCGCTGAAGGTTGCTGCAGCGAATGGTGTCGCCGAGCATCTGGAAGCCGTTTCGCGCGACCTGGAGGCCATGCCGGCGAAATTTCAAGTGTATCTCAAGCCCTCCGCCGGCACCTACAGCTGCCGTGCCATTGCCGGCACCGCGCGCATGAGCATGCATGCCTATGCCGCTGCCATCGACATCAATGTGAAGTTCACCGATTATTGGCGCTGGAGCGGCGCAAAGAAAGAGACCGACAAGGTCACCTACAAGAACCGCATTCCGATGGAGATTGTCGAGGTGTTCGAAAAACACGGCTTCATCTGGGGCGGAAAATGGTACCACTACGACACCATGCACTTTGAATATCGCCCTGAAATCATTGCCTTGGCGAAGAAGCCTTGAGTGGCGTGCCAATGAAGCGGTTGATGCTGCTGCGCCATGCCAAATCGGATTACCCCGCGGGTGTCTCCGATCATGAGCGCCCGCTGGCGCCACGCGGACAGCGCGATGCTCCACGCATCGGCCAGCAGATGGCGCGTAGGGGCTTGCTGCCGGGCCACGTCATTGCCTCGACGGCGCGGCGGACTCGCGAGA
>JAATFR010000156.1 GCA_015655095.1 Hyphomicrobiales bacterium
ATCAGCGAGTGATAGCGGGTCACTTCAAGCGGGCTTGGCAGGTTGCGGAAAATGCCCTTGCCGGTGTGGTGTACAGCGCTGGTCTTGCCATGCATCAGTTCGTTGGCCCGGATCACCCGGCCGCCGAACTGCTGGCCGATGGCCTGATGGCCGAGGCAGACACCCAGCAGTGGAATTTTATGGGCGGCGGCGGCTTCGATCAGCGCAAGGCAGATGCCCGCGCGGTCCGGGTCGCATGGCCACGGCGAAATGACGATGGCTTCCGGCTTTTTCGCCAGCGCTTCGTTGACGCTGATGCGGTCGTTGCGATGGACTTCCGCCATGGCGCCAAGCTCGCCCAGATAATGAACGAGGTTATAGGTGAAGCTGTCATAATTATCGATCAGAAGCAGCATGACGAGGGTTCCTCTAACGAGCCTCATATATATGTTTTGAAGGCGGCTGGCACAAGCTTGCTTGTTCTTGAAGCGTTCCCATGTTTTTGTGCGCGCCGTGAAAAGATTCGCTGGGAAGCGATTCGACAAAGGGCGTGATCCATGGCGCGTAGAGCCGGTAGCGGAAAGCCGCGCAAACCTGCCTCAAGGCAAAAAGGCGGTTCTTCGATCTGGTATCAGATCGTGCTTGGCGCCGTCGCGGGGCTGGCCTTGGTCGGCCTGATCGTTTTTCTCACCGTCTGGCGGCACGACAAGCAGGATTTCAACCGGATCGTCTCGGAAACGCAGGGCGTGCCTTCCGGTCCCGAGCAGAAACCCGCTCCGCCTGTCCCCCCGGTTCCCCCCGTCATTGTCACGCCGCCGCCAGTCGAATCCCCGCCTGTCACGATGCCGCCTGTTGCGCCACCGGCAGAACCGACGCCGGTTAAACCGTCTGTCGTCGTTGCGCCGAAACAGGCTGAAACGCCTCGGACAGGCAGGGCTGTGATCGCTCTTGTCATCGATGACGTCGGCATCGACAAGGCCGGTGCGCGCAAGGCCATCGCCCTGCCGCCACAGATCACGCTCGCCTTCATGCCATATGCCACGAATGTGGCTGCCGAGGCCCAGGAAGCGCTGAGCGCAGGCCATGAAATTCTGGTGCATATGCCGATGCAGCCGCTGGGCGCGGCCGATCCCGGGCCTCATGCGCTCAGGGCTGACGATACGCCTGAAAAGCTGCAACAGGAGATCGACTGGAATCTGGCGCGCTTTTCCGGCTACACCGCCGTCAACAATCATATGGGCAGCCGCATGACGGAGGATCCCGCCGCCATGCGCATCCTGATGAAGATGCTGAAGGCGCGCGGCCTGTTCTTTCTCGATTCCCGCACCACGGCGCGCACGGTTGCGGCGAAAATTGCCGGGGAGGAGGGCGTGCCTTCCATCTCGCGCGACGTCTTCATCGATAATGATCAGACCCCTGCCGATGTGGAGCGCCAGCTTGCAGAGACGGAGCGCATCGCATTGAAAACAGGCGTCGCCATCGCCATCGGCCATCCCCATCCGGTCACGCTTGCCGTCGTCAGCGAATGGGTGAAAACGCTCCCGGCGAAAGGGATAGAACTGGTTCCCGTCGCAAGCGTGGTGAAGCGCTAGAACCGTTTTGCAACGTCACCACAGACTACCTCTCCCCATAGAGGCGAGGGGGAATGACAATCTGGATATGGAGCCCGCTACTGCCGCCGTCCGGCTTCACTTGCGTAGCGCACGGCTTCCTCCGCCGCGCGGAAAAGCGCCTTGGCCTTGTTGATGGTTTCCTGATGCTCGCCCTCGGGACTTGAATCCGCCACCACGCCGCCGCCCGCCTGCACATACATTTTGCCATCCTTGACGATGGCGGTGCGCAGCACGATGCAGGTATCCATATCGCCACTGGCGGAAAAATAGCCGACGCAGCCGGCATAGGGTCCGCGCTTCTGCAATTCCAGTTCGTCGATGATCTGCATCGCCCGCACCTTGGGCGCGCCCGAAACGGTGCCCGCGGGAAAGCCCGCGATCAGCGCCGAGATGGCGTCATAGGCCGGATCGAGGTCGCCCTCGACACTGGAGACGATATGGATCAGGTGGGAGGTGAACTGGAGGCCGAATTTCTCCGTTACCTCGACCGAACCGATCTTTGCGACGCGGCCGACATCGTTGCGGCCGAGATCGAGCAGCATCAGGTGCTCGGCATGCTCCTTGGGATCGGCCAGAAGCTCCGCGCCGATTTCCGCGTCCTCGGCCTGATTGCGGCCGCGATGCTTGGTGCCTGCGATAGGACGGATGGTGACACGGTTATCGCGGACCCGGACCAGAATCTCCGGGCTCGAACCGACAATGGAAAAGCCTTCGAAGTTGAGAAAATAGAGATAGGGCGAGGGATTGATCCGACGCAACGCCCGGTAAAGCGCAAAGGGCGGCAGCGTGAAGGGTGTCTCGAAGCGCTGGGAGAGCACGACCTGAAAAATGTCGCCTGCCGCGATATATTCCTTGGCCTTGCGCACCATGGTGAAATATTGCTCGCCCGGCGTGTTCGACTGTGGCTCGGGAATGGCGGTCACATCGCCATAAGGCGCTACATGTGGCAATGCCTTGTCGAAGCCGAGCATGACTTCGCCCAGCCGTTCATCCGCTCTGGCGCGGGCGGCTCTGGCGCTGACGCCGGGCTCGGGCCGTACCGGGGTCACAAGGATGACCTCATCCTTCACGGAGTCGAAGACGGCGATCACTGTTGGGCGCAGGAAAATGCCGTCGGGCAGGCCCAGCGCATCGGGGTTTTCGTCCGGCAGATGTTCCATCAGGCGGACCGTGTCATAGCCCATATAACCGAACACGCCCGCCGCCATGCTTGGCAGCTCCTCCGGCAGGTCGATGCGGGATTCGGCCAGCAGCGCGCGCAGCGAGGCGAACGCGCCTTCCGGGCAGGGCTCGAAGGCGGTGCTGTCAAAGACCGTCTTGCGGTTGATCTGGGCCTTGTCGCCCTGCGTCTTCCAGATCACGTCCGGGTCAAGGCCGATGATCGAATAGCGCCCGCGCGTGTCGCCGCCCTCGACGGATTCGAGCAGAAAGCTGTTCGGCTTGCCATCGGCGAGCTTCAGCATGGCGGAGACCGGCGTTTCAAGATCTGCCACCAGCCGCGCCCAAACGACCTGAGGCCTGTTCGCATTGTAGAGCGCCTCAAATTCAGAACTGGTCGGATGGGTCATCACAAAGCTCGTTAACTTTCAGTCGAAAACTGTCTGCGCCTCAGGGGGGGAGCTATTCAGGCGTTGGGAAAAGGATTCAGCCCTGTGGTTCGCCGCTCGAAAGGGTCTGTTCGAGCAGGCGGGTGTTCAGTTCCACGCCCTGTATTTTTTCAAGGCCGTTGACCAGCGTGGCGACGAAGTCATTCTGGACACCCTCGTTGAGCGAGTTTTTGAGCTGGGCGACACTGGCCTCGACCGGATCGGGATTGATGATCTTGTCGACGTGCATGATGATCAGGCTCTGGCCAAATCCGGCCGCTCCGTAGGCGAACTTGCCGGGAGCGATGCCGAACAGATTGGCGACGGCCATGCGCGAGAAAGTGTCGTCGCTGCTCTGGCGGCTGAGCGGCGCGGAAACGATGACGGAACGGTCGACGCTTTTCGCGAGGTCCTGAATGGAAGCGCCCTTGTCGCCCTTTTCAACAAGGCTTTGGGCCAGCGTCAGCGCGTCGGCCTGCTGCTTCTGGGTCTGCCAGAGCTTGATCACATCGGCCCGGACCTCGTTCAGAGGGCGCTGCTGGGCCGGATTGACCGCATCGACGCGCAGCCAGTAATAACCGCCCACGCCGGTATCGGCGGGGTCTATATCCTGGCCCGCTTCGGAGCGGAAAACCTTGTCCAGAAGGCTCGGATATTTGGGCAGCGCATCGGGGCGCTTTCCATCAGCGCCGGTGCCATCCGAGTTTATCGAGGTGAACTTGATGAGTTTGAGACCGTTCTTTTTGGCGATGTCCTCAAGGCTTGAACCGCCTGCGCGGGCGTCCTCGATGGCGTTCTCCTGATCATAGATGGCATTGGAGATGCGCTGCGAGGCGAGTTGCTGGCGCAACTTGTCCTTAACCTCGTCGAACGTCGAGGTTTTAGCCGGCGTAATGTCCGTGACGCGCACAATCACCGGCCCGAGTGGCCCCTCGATGGGTGCGCTTGTTGCACCCCTGGCGAGCGCGAAGGTGGCGTCCGCGATCTTCTGGGACTGCATCTGGTCATGGGAAAGATTGCCGAGCACATAGTCGGCGGGCTTGAGACCGCGGCTCCCGGCTTCCTTCTCGAAGCTTTCTCCCTTGGCGATCCGGTCCGCGGCGGCGCTCGCTTCCTTCATGTCGGGAAAGGCGATCTGCTCGATGGTGCGCATCTCGGGCACATCGAATTCGGCGCGCTTGGCTTCATATGTCTGGCGCAGCTCATCGTCGGGAATGGCGGTGGCCGCCGCCAAAGCGGCAGGATCGAGCACCATAATGGTGAAGTCGCGGGTCTCGGGCTTCGTGAAGCGAATGGCGGCCTGCTTGTAATAGGCTTCCACCGTCTTTTCATCGGGTGCTGCCGCCATCTTCACGGAATCCAGCGGCACGATGAAGTAGGAGGCGATGCGTTGCTGGTTCTGGTACTGGTAAATAGTGTTGACCATCAGCTCGGGAGACTCGATGCCCGCGCTTGCTGCATCCAGCAATTGCTTGCGCATGAGGAAACTGCGGCGATCCTCGACAAAGTCGCGTTCCCGCAATCCGTTGCGCTGCAACAGCGTTTCATAGCCGACACGGTCGAAGGTTCCGTTTGCGCCCCGGAAGGTCGGATCGCTGGTGATGTCCTTGGCCACGGCTTCATCGCCCGCCGCCAGACCGAGCCGGGCGGCCTCCTGATCAAGCGCGGC
>JAATFR010000217.1 GCA_015655095.1 Hyphomicrobiales bacterium
GCGAGGCCCGCCAGGATGCGCAGGGCAAACTGCGGCTCTATTTCCGGGGGGACAGCGACGCCTTCATCGTGCGCGGTCTCGTCGCCATTCTGCTGCGGCTTTACAATGGCCTTACGCCTGCCGGGATTCTTGCCGTCGATGCCCGTGCCACCCTCGAAGGGCTCGGCCTCAATGAACATCTGAGCCCTCAGCGCTCGAACGGGCTTTACTCGATGGTCAGCCGTATTCGTCATGATGCGGAGGTCGCTCTTGCGGATACGGCCAACTGACACGCCCCCCTACTCCCGCTGAAGGCCGTAATGGTCCGCCAGCCGGTCAAGCGCAAGCTGAAGGACAATCCGGGCGGAACGCCGGGGCCAGTTAAACACCCGCTCCACCGCTTCCAGCCCCTGCTGATAACCACAGACCTCGACCAGAACTTCCGCGAGCCCTGGCCCGACATGATCGAGCGCGCGGCGCATCTGCTGACGTGCGTCCATGGCCAGATCGCTTGCCATCGCCGGATCGCGCGCCCTGCCTGCCGATTGCGGTGTATGAGCCGATGCCCAGTCAAAGGTGATCCTCTGGCTCAGTGCGGCTCGTCGAAACACCCGTTCAAGCCGCTCTCCCGCCTCGAACTGTCGCTCGCTGATCAGCGGCGCACCGTCCCGGCTCTTGCGGTGATGGAGCCAGGCAAGTGAAGAAAGATTGAGATCGATCTCATATTCCCGCATCACGCCGTCTGGCCCTTCAAGCACCCGCCGTCCGGCAAAACGATGCTGATCCCGGAACGGATCATCCGAACAGAGCCTTTGCCACCGTGCCCGCCCTATAGCGCTGATCCGCCAGCTGCCTCCTTGCGACGGGCTCTCATCTTCCGGTGCCAGCTCCACCAGCTCACAAGCGCGGAACCGCTCCCAGATGGCGGATGGTACCCGCATCAGGGCTTTGCCGCTCCGACGGCCCGGCAGATGAACAGCTGCACCGCCGCCTCCTTCCTCTTGTAAAAACGCCCCATCGCGGCCAAGCCAGCGGAAGCAGCGCCTGATTTCACGATCAAGTTCTTGTGGGGAAATATTACCGCTCATTGGCTGGCCTCCTCACCATTCAACTTGCCCTGCCGGCCGCGCAGAACAATTTCAAGCCTTTCAAGCAACTGGTCGAAATGACGATCGTCCCTCAAATCCTCGATTGTCCGGCAGGCATATCCAGCGGTCGTCCTGTCGCGGCCGAAATGCCGGCCGACTGCGGAAAGATTAAGCCCGAATGTTACGTGGCCCAGATACATCGCCACCTGCCGGGCGAACGCGACCCGCGCGCACCGCCGCGTCGGCGCCCTCAATTCGATAATCGAAACACCCCATGCGAGGGCCACTGTTTCCTGCAACAGCGCGACATTGGACGCTCGCTCAATGTCGCGCACCAGCCTCCGTTCCGGCCTTATGCAATATCCACCCAGCTCACGACGCGTCAAATCCGCAGGTAGAACCTCTGCCCTTTCCACATATTTCGACATCGGACTATCTCCCCTTTATGTTTTCGGGCGAGCCCCAAACTCGCTTGCGAAAATCAGTCCGCTTCCAACTTACGGAACTGTCGAAGGGTGGGGATAAGTCCGAAATGGCTTTTGCGCGGGCAGAGGAAATTGAAGAGTCCAGCCGCCTGTCGGTGCGTCGGGCTGTTTGCCGCACAGCAATATGTCTGTAATCCGGGAATAAAAGCGCGCGCTATTTGTCCGTACAGGACACCTTCACCGATGAAGCTTCCCTGGCCGCTTTGCCGCAAACCATCCCGGGCAGACACAGGGCTTCGGGCACATCCGCAAAGGCAAAAGAAATATAAGCGTCGAGCTGACCAGGCTCGATCGTTCCCGACATCTCATAGAGGCGCTGCTCGTGGGCGCCAAGCGCAATCCTCTGGCCGACCTGAGGCTCGGACAAAGGAATATATCGCTCGGCATCGAAGATCAGCATGGCGGGGCCATCGCCCCCCTCAAGGGTGCAACGGGTGTGGAAATCAGCGGGAGAGCGGTTATCCGTCGTGATCGGGAATGTGACGTCCTCGCCCTGCGCCAGCGCCATAGCGCCACCCTGAAAAGCAGCGTTCTGCGCCTGTGCGGCCAGCGGCAACAATGCCAGACCCAGCACACATAATAAAAGCCTCAGCGGCGACAGAAAAACAAACGACCCCGAATCGCCGGACATATTGCCGCCTCCCTGCGTGACGTTCCGTTCTTCTCAGCGACGCCCCGGCTGGGACGGACAGGGAATGGATACGTGAACCGGGATCATTTTGACAATGAAAGGCTGCCCTGACCAGCCGCCCGGCGGACAGTTGACAGAAATTCCGGGATTTCCGGGATTTCCCGGATTTAAAGAGAGAATATCAGCCTGTCGCTTTCGCCGAACGCCGTCCACGTCGGCCCTTTTGGCCCAGCCCCATTTTCTTCGCCAGCCGCGAGCGGGCCTGGGCGTAATTGGGCGCAACCATGGGGTAGTCGCTCTGCAACCCCCACTTGTCGCGATACTCCTCGGGGCTGAGATCATAGTGGGTCCGCAGATGCCGCTTCAGGGATTTGAACTTCTTGCCGTCTTCAAGACAGACAATGTAGTCCGGCGTGATAGAGCGGCGCGGCGGCACAGCCGGTTCAGGCTTTGGCGCATCATGATGTATCTCACCACTGGCAACCTCCTGGAGCGCCAGATGAACCTGTTCAATCAGATGGGGCACATCATTGGGCGGAATACTATTTTGTCCCACATAGGCAGAGACTATTTCCACGGTCCTATCGATCAGATGATCGTCCTGCGCCATTCTAAAAACTCCGGCAGAATCCCTGTTTTCTGGAACTCGTCAACAAATGTCTGGTTATCGCACCAGGACCCTTCGTATTCAGATCGAATCAAAGGATAATTCGAATCTCGAATAAATTACTGACATTTGAATGTCATTACACACAAAAAACATATGCCATACAAATAGAATACATAAATAATACATTGCCGATATAGATATTGAAATCAAATTGGTAGGACTTCTTCTTTCGATTGCGCGTAATGTAACGGCATATATTTTATGTATCTTCACTACGCACAAACTCTATCTCTTTCGCTGAAATACGAACGCTAGGATTCTATTTTCTATGCAGGCAATGACTTGATAGTTTTTGCCCATAAGCCATGTGTCCTTATGCAGCGCTTCACAAGATTTTTCCCCTTTGGCCCAGTCACGGTTGTAGAACGTTAGCCGAAACCAAGGATCTGCAAGGTCAGCAAGAGGGCTCATGTTTCTGCGCGACATCTGGTATTTCGGCGGAGCGGGTGAAGCTCTCAAGCCGGGAGGCATGGTCCACAAGGTTCTGCTGGGCGAACCGCTGGTCATCGGCCGGACCCCGGAAGGCGAGGTCTTTGCCCTGCGCGACATCTGCCCCCACCGCGGCGTGCCGCTTTCGGCGGGCGTGCTCTACGGGGCGAAGACCAGCGGCTGCGGCGAGGCCGCCGTTGAGTGCCCCTATCATGGCTGGAAATTCCGAACCGATGGACGCTGTGCTGAAATCCCCTCGCTCGTCCCCGGCCAGGCCATGGAGGTGGAGCGCATCCGCGTGCGCCGCTATCCAGCGCGTGAGGTGCAGGGCAATATCTGGGTCTGGATGGCTGAGAGCGCCCGGGCGGACCTGCCGCCCACGCTTGAGCCGCCGGAAATGCCGGGCATCCCCGCAGGGGCCGGCCACGCGCCGCAGATGCGCGAGACCATGAGCTTTTCCTGCCATGTCGACCACGCGGTGATCGGCCTGATGGACCCGGCCCATGGCCCCTTCGTCCACCGCTCCTGGTACTGGCGCAGCCGCGCCTCGATCCATGAAAAGGCCAAGGCATTCGCGCCCTCCCCGCTCGGCTTCAAGATGGTCGAGCACAAGCCGTCGAGCAATTCCTTTGCCTACAAGCTGCTGGGCGGCCAACCGACAACCGAGATCGCCTTCGCCCTGCCTGGCCTCCGCATCGAGCGCATCAGCGTCGGCGCGCACCGGCTGATCGGGCTGACGACGGTTACGCCCATCGACGAGAAGACCACCGAAATCACCCAGTCCTTCTACTGGACCATGCCGTTTCTGGGCCTGCTCAAACCTTTCGTGCGGCCTTTCATGAAGGCCTTCCTCAAACAGGACCGCGACATGGTCAACCTGCAGCAGAAAGGCCTGGCCTTCGAGCCGCGGCTGATGCTGATCAATGACGCGGACGTGCAGGCCAAATGGTACCATCGCCTGAAGACGGAATGGGCCGAGGCGCAGGAACAGGGGCGTCCGTTTGAGAATCCGGTCAAACCCGTAACGCTGAAATGGCGCAGCTAGAAGGACATATCATGCCCGGACGTTTTCTTTCCCTCTGGCTTCTTGCCACCGCCCTTCTCGTTTCGGCGTGCAGCAGCAATGATCTCACCAACAGCCCGAATTATGAGCTGGGCTATTCCGACGGCTGCGGCACCGCGACCACGCGCAAGCCGGGCGACCCCGGCACCATCCACCGTAACGATGCCCTTTTTCATGCAGATGAAGGCTATGCGGCGGGCTGGCGGGCCGGCTATGGCGCCTGCGGACAGGGCGGCGGACCAGTTCAGCAGAACTGGAGCATGCCCGGCAATGGCGGGGTGATGATCCAGGGCCCACACTGATCCCACACATGCCGGGAGTAGCTGATGCGCCGCCTTATCGCTCTTGCGCTGATGATCCTGACGATGGCGTCCGCGACGCCCGCCATGGCGGCGCGGATTGAAACCGGGCGCGATCTCTCAAACGCCTGCGCCGAGGCGCAAGCCTGGTATCTGAGTCCACAAAGCGCTATGCCGCGCGCCGTGCGCTGGTGCAAGCAATATCTGGAAGGCTATCTGCTGGTGCAGAAACGCATTGCCGAGGATGATTTCCCCGGCAATGCCCCGACCGAATCCGGTGGCCCGGGCACAGGTGGCACTGGCGGCAAGGCGGCCTGCCTGCCCGCCAGCATGAGCTATGCGCAGATGGCCGCCCTGATCGTGCGCACCGGCGAATGGAACCCGGCGCTCATGGACGCCCCCGCCATCGAACTCGTCAACAAGGCCTTCTCCGGCCAATCAGGCTGTTGACGGGGGCGGCAACCCTTATTCTTCCGGCCATAGCCCGACATAGGCCGATTGCGGACGGATGAGCCGGCCCACGCGCTCCTGCTCGATGACATGGGCCGTCCAGCCGCCCACTCTTGCCATGCCGAACACGGCGGTGAACGCCGCGCGCGGAATGGCCAGCGCCTCCAGCAGCAGGGCGGTGAAGAACTCGACATTGGTGTCGAGCCGCCGCCCGGGCCTGGCCGCATGTAGCGCCTCCAGCGCCTTGCGCTCGACGGCGCGGGCAAGGGCGATCCGTCCCGCGCCCGATCCCTCAGTACCCGGTCCCTCCGCACCGCGGGCGGCAAGACGGGCCACGGCTTCGTTCAGAACATCCGCGCGCGGGTCGCGCACCTTGTAGATGCGGTGGCCGAAGCCCATCAGCCGGTCGCCCTCCGCCAGATGCGCGTCGAGCCATGGCATGATCGCCTCCTCCACGCCGATCTCGTCCAGCATGTCGAGCACCGGCCCCGGCGCGCCGCCATGGAGCGGCCCCTTGAGCGCGCAGAGCCCGCCGACAATGGCCGAGACCATGCCCGCCCGGGTCGAGGCGATGACGCGGGCGGCGAAGGTCGAGGCGTTCATGCCATGGTCGATCACCGTGACCAGATAGGCATCGAGCGCACGCACCTTTTCAGGCTTCGGCGTCTCGCCAGTCATCATCGCGAGGAAATCCGCCGCCTGCCCTCTGGCCGGGTCCGGCGCGACCGGGGCCTTGCCCTCCGCGCGCCTGCAGAGCGCGGCGACAAAAACCGGATGGGCGGCGACCAGACGCAATTCGGGTGCCAGCGCATGGTCGTCCGGCAGCATCGCCAGACCAGCGCGCAGACCTTCCACCACCGTCAATCCTTCGCTGGCGGCAAGCAGCGCAGGCACATGGCCGAACGCATCGAACTTTGCCCTGCCGAGCGCCGCGCGGATGTTCCCGGCCGTCTCTGGCGCGCGGCCCGCCGCCCGCCAGAGCAAGGCAAGCGCACCCTCATAATCATGGGAGGCGGCAAGGGCTCCGATATCATGGCCCGCGACAATGAGGCGGCCCGCCTCGCCATCGACATGGCTCAGCGCCGTTTCGGCGGCTACCACGCTGTCGAGCCCGGAGGCGGTGGCCTTGAGAGGTTTATCCATGGTCATACTCCCTTGTTTACCGCTCAAAGCTGCGCATCGCCCACGCATGAATCAATCTTGATTCATACAATCAATATATGAAATCATTGGTCCATGAACGCATCCGCCGAGAGCCCGCTTTATCTGAGCGCCCGGGAAGCCGCCGCCGAACTCGGCATCGGCCTCGCCACGCTCTACGCCTATGTCAGCCGCGACATGATCCGCTCGGAGCCCGCGCCCCAGAGCCGCGCCCGGCGCTACCGGGCCGAGGATGTGCGCCGCCTCAAAGAACGCCGCACTGGCGCAGCGGCGGAAACCGCCACCGCTTCCGGCCTCAATTTCGGAGCAACGGTGCTGGAAAGCTCCATCACGCTGATCGCCGAAGGCAGGCTCTATTACCGGGGCGCGGACGCCACGGCCCTTGCCCGCAGTTCCAGCCTCGAACAGGTGGCGGCGCTGCTGTGGGGCTGCACCGGTGTCCAGCCCTTCACGAAAGACGCAATCCCCGCCTTCACCCCGCTCCTTGAAACGCTGGCGCGCGACGTAGCCAGACTCCCGCCCATCGAACGGGCGCTGATGCTGCTGCCCGCCGCCGCCCTTGCTGATCCGGCGCTCTACAATCGTACGGAAACAGGGATGGCCGCGACCGGCGCAAGGGTGCTGCGCCTCGTCGCTGCCGCGATGACGGCCTTGCCGCCGGGCGAGCGCCCGGTCCACGAGATGCTGGCCCACGCCTTCACCTTCCGCGACAAGCGCGCCTCGGAGCTGATCCGCGCCGCGCTTGTGCTCGGGGCGGACCATGAGCTCAACGCCTCCGCCTTCACCGTGCGCTGCGCGGCGGGCACCGGCACGCATCTTTACGCCGCCGTTCAGGCCGGCATCTGCGCCGCGCAGGGACCGCGCCATGGCGGGCTTTCGACCCGGGTGGAAAGCTTCCTTACCGACATCGCCCACCGGCAGGATGTGGCGGACGCGGTGCTGAACCGGCTGAGTAACGGCGACACGGTGCCGGGCTTCGGCCATCCGCTCTATCCCCGGGGCGACCCGCGCGCGGCGCTGATGATGAGCCTGATGGAGCAACGCTTCGGCGACGATCCGGCCTTCATCCGCTCCCGGATCGTGGCGGCCACCATGGCCGGGGCGGCGGGCCTCCAGCCCAATATCGACTTCGCCAACGCCGCCCTTGGCGCAACGCTCAGAATGCCGCCCGGCAGCGGCCTCTTCCTGTTCGTGCTCGCCCGCACCGCAGGCTGGATCGCCCATGCCATCGAGCAATACCGGACCGGCATGATGATTCGCCCGAGGGCGCGCTATGTCGGATTGTCACCCAGGTGAGGAAATGGAGATGACCGGTAACAGGCTGGCGCTGTTCACGATCGGGCACTCCACGCATCCATGGGAGCGCTTTGCCGCGTTGCTGGCGGGGGCGGGGATCAATGCCATTGCCGATCTGCGCTCCGCGCCCTGGTCGCGCCATACGCCGCGCTTCAACCGGGAGGCGCTGGAGCAGAAACTGCCGGAACTGGAGATTGCCTATGTGCATCTGGGCCGCGAGCTGGGTGGCAGGCCGCAGGACCCCTCGCTCTATGTCAAAGGCCGGGTTGATTACGAGAAAGTGGCGAAAACCGCCCTGTTTCAAAGCGGGCTTGAGCGGGTGATGAAGGGTGGAGCCCGCTACCGCCTCGCGCTGATGTGCGCCGAGCAGCACCCGCTGGACTGCCACCGCTGCCTGCTGGTCGGGCGCGCGCTCCATGACCGGGGCGTGACCGTCAACCACATCCTCGCAGACGGCGCTCTCACCACGCAGCCCGCCATGGAGGACGCGCTGCTCGAACTTGCGGGACGAAGCGAGGAGGATATGTGGCTGTCGCGGGCGCAGAGAATTGCGCTGGCCTATCGGGAGCGCAACCTGAAGGGCGTCAACGTGGATGCCGGACCTGACGATCCGCCTGCGAACCGATGACGCCACCACCCCGAGGGATGATGGCGCCGGCAGGGTTAGCTGTACTTGCGCTCGTCCCACCACGGGTAGAAGGACGGCATGTCGCTCGACACCTTGTTGGGATAGGTCGCCGGGCGCTTTTCGAGGAAGGACATGACGCCTTCCTTGGCGTCGGCCGACGCGCCCCGGGCATAGATGGCGCGGCTGTCGATCTTGTGCCCCTCCATCGGGTGGTCCGCGCCCAGCATCCGCCACATCATCTGACGCGTAAGCGCGATGGAAACCGGCGCTGTGTTGTCCGCGATCTCGCGGGCAAGGGCGCGGGCGGCGGGCAGCAGATCGTCCGGCGCATAGACCTGCTTGACGAGGCCGCCCTCCTTCGCCTCCTGCGCCGGGAAGACGCGACCCGAATAGGTCCATTCCAGCGCCTGGGAAATGCCGACGAGACGGGGCAGAAACCAGCTTGAACAGGCCTCGGGCACAATGCCGCGCCGGGCGAAGACAAAGCCGAACCGTGCGTTCTCGGACGCCAGGCGAATATCCATGGCAAGCTGCATGGTAACGCCGATGCCGACGGCGGGGCCATTGACGGCGGCGATGACGGGCTTGAGGCACTCAAAGATGCGCAGGGTTACACGGCCACCACCGTCGCGCACGCTCTCATGGCTCCAGTTGATCTCGCCATTGGGAAGAACGGGCGATTCCGACTTCTCGGGCCGATCCTCGCGCTTGGCGTAATCGAAAGTCTTCGCACCTGCCGAAAGGTCTGCTCCGGCGCAAAAAGCCCGGCCCGCGCCCGTCACGATCACGGCGCGCACATTGTCATCGGCATCGACCCGGTCGAAGGCGTCGATCATCTCGAACATCATCTGGCCGGTGAAAGCATTGAGCTTGTCGGGCCGGTTGAGCGTCAAAGTCGCGATGCCATCCTCGACCTCGTAGAGGATCGTTTCATAGGCCATTTTTGATTACTCCCTGGTTTGGCGGATTGCCTTGATTCTATTTTGGCGCTTCCCCTACGTCAGCCCCCGGCCCCTCGCGCAAGCTCGTTGACGCGACCGCCAAGTTGCTGTGTCTTTCGCTCCGGCACGGCTATAAAAGGGATGCCTGTTAGCGCCTTTATAACAATCTAAACGGGGATAACCCCAGAAAAATCGCCACGCAAAACCCGGCACGCAAAACGAGACCGGATGAATACCGTTAAGGGAGAGGACCCGAAGATGCACCCCAGTATCCACGCCCGGCAGACCCCCGACAAGGCGGCCTATGTCATGGCCGCCACCGGAGAAGCAGTCAGCTACAAGGCGCTTGACGACCGCTCCAATCAGGTGGCGCAGCTGATCCGGGCGTCCGGCCTGAAATATGGCGACGCCATTGCCATCTGCATGGAAAACA
>JAATFR010000121.1 GCA_015655095.1 Hyphomicrobiales bacterium
GGCCGAGCCGGGCGATCAGGCTCGATGTATCCCACCTGCCGCCGCCCATAGACTGGACCTCTGCGTAGAATTGATCAACGAGAGCGGTCTGGGGCAGGTGCGCGCCGTTGCGGCGCGCCTCATCGAGGCAGATGGCCAGATCCTTGCGCATCCAGTCGACGGCGAAGCCGTGGTTGAACGCGCCTGCGATCATGGTCTTGTAGCGGTTTTCCATCTGCCAGGACTGGGCGGCTCCCTTGGAAATCACCTCCACCACGGCGGTGGCGTCAAGCCCGGCGGCTTGCGCGAAATGGATGCCCTCGGAAAGCGCCTGCACCAGCCCCGAAATGCAGATCTGGTTGACCATCTTGGTCAACTGGCCCGAACCCGAAGGCCCCATCAGCCGGACCGAACGGGCAAAGCTCGCGATCAGCGGTTCGGCTCGGGCATAGGCCGCTTCATCGCCCCCCACCATCACGGTGAGAACGCCATTTTCAGCGCCCGCCTGCCCGCCCGAGACGGGAGCATCGAGAAAGCCGAGACCCAGCGCCTGCCCGACCTCGGCCAGTTCGCGGGCCACCGTCGCCGACGCCGTGGTGTGGTCGACAAAGAGCGCGCCTTTCTTCATGGCGGCGAAAGCCCCGTTGGCGCCCACCGTCACCGAACGCAGATCGTCGTCATTGCCGACGCAGGCGAACACGAAATCGGCATCCGCGACGGCTTGTGCAGGGGTCGGGGCCGAAAGGCCGCCATGCTTTTCAACCCAGAGCGCCGCTTTCGCCGCCGTTCTGTTATAGACGGTCACCTCATGGCCCGCGGCCTTCAGATATCCCGCCATGGGGAAACCCATGATACCCAAACCCAGAAACGCGACGCGCTCGCCCATATCTTGTAGTCTCCATCACCCGTAACAAAAGCTCAGGGGCAAGGTCTAACAGGTTGCAAGGTTCGATGGCAAAACAAGCCCTGAAGAAAGTGGCGAAAGGGACCCTCCTCACGGTCCTTGCGCTGGCCGTGCTTGCCGGGCTGGCAGCGGCCTATTTCTACGTGCAGGCCCTGCGTTCAGTGGCCGACTGGAACGGCGAGCATCGCCTGCCCGGCCTTGAAGCCCCGGTGGACGTGGTGCGCGATGCCCATGGCGTTCCGCACATCTATGCCCAAAACCTTAAGGATGCGCTCCTTGCCCTTGGCTATGTCCATGCGCAGGACAGGCTCTGGCAGATGGAGCTTTTCCGCCGCGCGGGGGCCGGGCGGCTGTCGGAGCTTTTCGGCGGCACCACGCTTTCCCTCGACAGATATATGCGCACCTTCGGTTTCGCCGCCACGGCCCGCGACAGCTACGGGCGGCTGAATGACGAGGACCGCGGCCTGCTCGATGCCTATGCTCAGGGCGTGAATGCCTACATCGCCACTGGCGACAAGCCGCTGCCGCCTGAATTCCAGCTCCTGTTCACCTCGCCCGAACCATGGCGGGCAACCGACAGCATCATGCTGGTGAAAGTGCTGGGCCTGATGCTTGCCGGCAATGCCCGCGACGAGATCACCCGTGCGGACCTGATGAAAAAACTGGACCCCGCCGCATTGAGCAAATTCTGGCCCGCCTATCCCGCCGGCGCGCCCGTTACATTGGCTCTGGCAGGCACTGATCTTCGCGCTCTTTTCCCCGGTTTTGCACCGAAGGGCGCTTCCAATGAATGGGTTCTGGATGGCAGGCACACGGCGAGCGGCAAGCCGATCCTCGCCGATGACCCCCATCTGGGGATGCTGGCCCCTTCGCTCTGGTACCTCGCCCATCTTTCGACGCCACAGGGCAATATCGTCGGCGCGACGGTGCCGGGCCTGCCAAGCGTCCTGCTTGGCCGCAACGACCGGATCGCCTGGGGCGACACGACCACAGGCGCGGATACGCAGGACCTCTATATCGAGAAAGTGAACCCGGACAATTCCGCTCAATATCTCGCTCCCGATGGCTGGAAGCCCTTCGCCATACGCCACGAGACCATCCATGTCCGCTTCGGCAGGGACGAGGATTACGCCGTGCGCTCGACCAGGCACGGCCCGGTCATGCCCTATCCGGGCAAGCCCACGGCGGATGGCTCCGAGAAGGGTGACACTGTGCTGGCCATGGCCTGGGCGCTGATGGGTACCGGCGATCTCACCATATCGGCGGGCAGGAAGCTCGCCTCCGCGCGCGACTGGTCCGAATTCAACGAGGCGCTGCGCAGCTATCGCGGCCCGATCCAGAACATGGCCTATGCGGATGTGGCGGGAAACATCGGCCTTGTCAGCCCCGGCCTCATCCCGGTGCGCGGCCCCGGCAATGAAGGCCATGGTCTGGTGCCCGTGCGCGGCGATCTCGCCCGGAACGACTGGACCGGCTTCATCCCGTTCGATGCCCTGCCCCGCAGCTACAACCCGCCATCGGGCATGATCGTCAACGCCAACAACAAGGTCGTGCCCGCGAGCTATCCTTATGTCATCACCAACGACTGGCCCCCGGCGGAACGGGCGGAGCGCATCATCCAGTTGCTGGAGAGCAAGGGGCCTCAGAACGCCTCCAGCACGCGCGCCATACAGATGGACAATGTCTCGCTTTTTGCTGTCAGAACCCTGCCGGAGCTACTCAAAACCGTGCCCGCTGATGCCCTTTCCGGGCAGGCGCTGGCCCTGCTCGGCGGATGGGCCGGAGCCTATGACCGCGGCCGCCCGGAGCCGCTGATTTTCACAGGCTGGATGCGCGCTTTTTCGCGTGCAATCACCGGCAACATGCTCGGGGAAAAAGCCATCACAGACGCCGATATCCGCGAGCCGCTCATCATGTCCGTTCTGGGAGAGGCCGCTTCGGACTGGTGCGACGGCTCGGGCAAAAAGAAACCCGTCCCCTGCGCCCCGCTGCTCTCATCGGCTCTGGCGCAATCACTGCAGGAACTCTCAGCCGTCTATGGCGCCGATCCGGAGGCATGGCGCTGGGGCGAGGCTCACCCGGTCTGGAACCGGCATTTCCCCGGCACTATGGTGCCCTTGTTGCGGAACTGGTTCGATATCGAACGGCCCTCGTCAGGCGGCGCTGAAACCATAGACCGGGGAAACTTTTCTGCCTCGGGCCCACGGCCCTATGCCAATATCCATGCGGCGGGCTACCGCGCGATCTATGACCTCTCGGACCTCGACAGGTCGCTCTACATGATCGCGACCGGACAGTCGGGAAACCCCGCCTCCCCTCATTATGCCAATATGGCCGACGGCTGGGCTGATGGTGCGATGATCACGATTCCGACCGGGCGCGCGGCGGCAGAGGCGGGGGCGACCGGCATCATGAGATTTAACCCCTGAACTAGCCGCTATTCCATCGTGCCCTGTGCCGCCAGTTGGCCTTGCGCGCACAGCAGGCTTGAACCAAGCCCGCACTCCGCGTAATAGAACCGGATCGTCGGTCCATCGACGGTAACGTCGTAACAGTTCTTTGTGTTGTACTGAATATCTTCTGACTGATGGCACCAGCGATTGCCCTCGATCCACCATCTCCCCTTGCCGCTTTTCTCGTCCGTCGACGAGTAAAGGGCATGGCCGGTCTGGTAATAATAGGCGGTGGCATTCACATCGGTCGAGCCATCCGCGTTGAGCTTGATCGTGCTGTTGATAAGCCGGTTCGAATTCGCCTGCTGGACCCGGCCGATCTCGAGCTTGAACCCGTGCCCGACCATGCGTTCGCGCACCTCCTGCGCGGTCAGCTTGCGGCCCTTCTTGGGTGGCAGCGGAAGGCCATTGATCCCCTTCTCCACCCCCGCGCCCGATCCTTGTCCCGTGCCGGTGCCGCCCGCCGGCGTCGAACTGTCCCGTCCTTTGTCCGTGCCGTAGACCGCCTCCGTCGTGCCCTTGCCGAAACCAGCTGCCACCGAAGGCAGGACCGGCGCGGCCTGAGCCTGCGGCACAGGCTGTCTCGCCACCTTCCGAATGGCCTCCGCCCGCTTCACAACCTGCGGCTTTGGCTGCGGAGCCTCCTTCACCTGCGAGCGCGGGTGCATGGGCGCCGTCACTTTCGGGGCCGCGGCCGCGGCAGGCGCTTTCGCCTCCCCATGGACCAAAGTCACTTCCAGCGCCTTGCCGGTTCCCTCGCCTGCCTTGCGGCCGGAGCCGCCCCCAAGCTGTACACCTGTCAGAATCAGGAACAGGAGCAAAAGCCCGTGGACAAGCCCCGAGGCCAGCGTGCTCGCCCGCTGACGGTCCTTGCTGTGGGGCTCTCTGAAGGCCCAGTCGACATCAGCAATCATCGCCATGCTCTCTCCCTTTCACATGGCACCATGCATGGATGCATGGCTTTAACAAACCGGCGCGGTATAATCATAAAATGACGTCGCGCTCATATTGATAAACCTTACTTACGAAAACACCCGCAACCCCGTGCGTCAAGGGAGTGGGTCCGGCAAGGCGGCGGGGACAGAACGATGGTGACTGACGATGTGGGGCCCGGGGTGGTTGTTTCAGCGGAATTGTCGAACAAGACAGAGCCTCATCATGATGAGCGTCTGGCCCCGCAATATTTCGTCCAGCTCATCACCCAGCTCGGCAATCTGCTCAGCACGATCTATGACCGCCGCACCGGTCTCAGCCGGAACCAGACGCGAATCATCATGGCGCTTTATGAAGCGGACGGGCAGACCCAGACGGAGCTGGCCAACCAGCTTCATATGCACAAGGTCTCCATCGGCATCCATCTGACGGAACTGGAAGCGCTTGGCCTGATCGAACGTCGCAGCCACCCGACCGATGGCCGGGCGAAGTGCATCTACCTCACCCCGCTGGTCTATGAGCGGGCTGAATCGGGCCGCCAGCGCTACGCCGAGATTCATGAGCGTGGCACGGAAGGCATTCCAACCGGGCTTTACCTCGCCATGATCGAGGCTATTGGGCGGATGCGCGACAATCTGATTACGCTTGATGAGGAAGAACGCAAGAAAAGCCGGTCGTCCTGATCCCTGCTCCTATTTCGGCAGGGCGTGATAGGCGCCGCGATGATAAAGCAGCGGGCGGCCATCTTCCTTGTGGTCGAAGCCGATCACCTCGCCGATCATGATGATGTGGTCGCCCGCCTCATGGCGCGCATAGACCTTGCACTCGAAATGAGCGAGCGCTTCAGCCAGATAGGGAACATCCGTTTCTCCCGCGCGGACGTCGACCCCGGCCAGCGAGTGATCGCCACGCCGGGAAAGCTGGTTGGATGTTTCCTGATGATCCTCATGCAGGATATTGACGGTGAAATAATCGCATTGCTCGAAGACGGGCAGCGTGTCGGAGCCTTTGTCCAGGCACCACAGCAAAAGGGGCGGCTCCAGCGAAACCGAGGAAAAGGAATTGACCGTGATGCCGAGCGGTTCGCGGCCCTCGACCCGGGTTGTAATCACCACCACGCCGGTGGTGAACCAGCCAAGTGCATTGCGGAACCGGCGCTTTTCGTCAGACATCTTGCTCAACCTTCTTGCCCGGATACGCGAACTCGGGATTTATCATGCCATAATCATAGTCGCGCCAGCGTCCCGGCTATATAATCGCACCCCTGTCAAAGGGCAGCCGGAGCTGGACAGCGAGATGCCATCCGGCCTTGTTTCCTATTTGGCCCTGCTCTGAGTAATACGCATAGCCAGTTTTAGGCAAATCCATTTGCGCGCGCAGGAACCGGCCCATCCGGTTTTGCGCCTCTTCCCGAATATCGGACCCGAAAATGACAAATTCCGGCAAGCCCATCATCATCGACGCAGAACCCGAAAGCGGCGGGCGGAGCCGGGAGGAGAAATACGGACTGACGCCGCAGGCCTTCGAGGGCATTCTCGCCGCCCGCACCTTCGCCTTCCTGATTGACCTCTTCCTGCTTGGAATCGTGCTGATCGCCGTGCTGTTTCTGTCGCTTTTGGTTGGCATCCTCAGTTTCGGCCTGATCTGGCCCGGGCAAACCCTCGTCTGGATCGTTGTGCTGGCCTATTTCACGCTGTCGCTGGGGGGCCCTTGGTCGGCCACCGCAGGCATGCGCTTTATGGGCATCGAGATGCTGACCGTTGAAGGCCTCAGACCCGGCTATCTCCGGGCCTTTCTCCACACTGCCCTCTATTTCATCACCGCCAGCGCCGTCATCCTGCTGCTCATCCCGTTTTTCAACGAGCGCCGCCGCTGCCTGCATGATTTCATCTGCGACACGATCTATTTGCGCCGCTTTGCCTGAGCCCCTATTCTGCTGAAAGGGCATCTGGCAGGAGCATCGGACGGACTGTGACAGAGCACGACAGCAAGCGTCTTCCCCAGTTCTACATCACGACGCCCCAGCCGTGCCCCTATCTGGCCGGTCTTTATGAGCGCAAGGTCTTCACCCACCTGCTTAACAACAGCCCGATCGAACTCAACGACATGCTGAGCCAGTCCGGCTTCCGCCGGAGCCAGAATATCGCCTACAGGCCCGCCTGCGACGGCTGCAACGCCTGCGTTTCGGTCAGGATCGTGGCCGCCGGCTTCAAGCTCGAGGGCAGTTTCCACCGCGTCCTCCAGCGCAACGAGGATGCGCGCGCGACCATACGCCCGGCTCAGGCCACCTCCGAACAATTCTCTCTGCTGCGCGGCTATCTGGACGAGCGGCACTGGGATGGCGGCATGGCCGACATGACCATGCTCGACTACCAGTCCATGGTCGAGGACACGACCATCCGCACTTCCATCATCGAATACCGGGTGCCGAAAACGGAGGACGGGGCTGTCGTTGGGCGCGCCTCGCAAGGTCGGCTTATCGCCGCCGCCCTGACCGACATGCTGAGCGACGGCCTCTCCATGGTTTACAGCTTCTATGAACCCGACGAGACCCAGCGCAGCCTCGGCACCTACATGATCCTTGATCATGTCCGCCGCGCACTCGCCCTGGGGCTTCCCTATGTCTATCTGGGCTACTGGGTCGACGGCTCGAAAAAGATGGCCTACAAAGCCCGCTTCAAGCCGCTCGAAGCGCTGGGCCCCGAAGGCTGGCAGCTTCTTGAAGAATAAGCGGCGCCCGAACGACGCAGGAAGCTATCCATGGCAAAGCCGCCCCTGAAAGACGCCGGAGAGGCTGGCCGGCGCATGATGTTCATGAGTCTGCTGATCCTCGCCACAGGCATCTTCGCCGCCTATCTCTCCTATACCGGCGCGATAAATCTCGGCAATCCGGTCGACCTCACCATCGGCATCAACCAGGCCATGCCCATCGACGCCATCCGCCCGACAGCGGACCTCGATGTGACCGTGAAGCTGGATAATAATGAAAACAAGGTGCTGACCCTCACCGCCCCGGATTCATGCAGCATCTTCCGCTGGATTCTGGTCGATCCATCCGGGGAATTCGTGCAGTCCGGCATCAGCGACAACTGCCCGGACGTCCGCATCACGCGCTTTGTCGAGGCAAAGCAGTCGCTTGAAGAAACCTATCCCCTGCCGCTTGACACCCGCCGGGTCAAACCGGGCGATTATGCCCTGCTGATACGCTATTGGGGCTATGAGGACCGGATGAAGCTCACGCTGAAATAGACCGTGACCGGATGCTCCTTCTTCCCTTCCCTCTCGCCCCTCCGGAGAGAGGGGCGCTGAGTCCATCATATCCCGACAACCGCTCCTTCTCACCCGCCGCGCCGACCTCTCCCACAGGCGCGGGTGAGGTGGCTTTAGCAAGGCGGGATCATCGATCCACCTGCTCCTAGTCCGGCTGGCCGAACTTGCCGTTGGCGGGGAAGCCCTTGGGCGCAATGTAGCCGGCCTGGGCGCGCGCCCCCTTCCACTCGGCAAGTTCGGTGAAGGTGCGGGCCCGGCCCGAACGATCATAGGTGACGAGACCATCGGCCAGCGTGAAGCTGCGCACATCGGAAAGGCCGCCATCCTTGTACTTCTGGAGGCGCACGCCCTTGCCGCGCGTCATCTCGTTCAGCTCGGTGATCGGGAACACCAGCAGCTTGCGGTTTTCGCCCAGCACCGCCACATGGTCGCCCTCAACGGGCACGCACACCGCCACCTCGTCAGGCGTCGTCACGTTCAGCACCTGCTTGCCGGAGCGCTTGGTCGCGATCACCTCATCCTCCGGCACGATAAAGCCGTTGCCCTCGCGCGAGGCGACAATGAGCTTGCGGCCAGGCTGGTGAACGAACAGCGCCACCAGATCCTGCGCCTCGCCCAGTTCGATGATCAGCCTGAGCGGCTCGCCATTGCCGCGCCCACCGGGCAGCTTGTCCGCGCCGATGGTGAAGAACCGCCCGTCGGTCGCCACGGCCACAAGCTTGTCTGTTGTCTGGGCGTGGAACAGGAAGCGGACGCCATCCCCTTCCTTGAACTTCAGGTCGGTGCCCGGCTCGATGTGCCCCTTCATGGCCCGTATCCAGCCCTTTTCGGAACAGACAATGGTGACCGGCTCGCGCTCCATCATCGCTTCCACCGGCATGGCGTCGAGCATCGGCGCGTCATCCAGCGTGCTGCGGCGGCGGCCCAGTTCCGTAGCCTGACCGAAGGCTTTCTTCAGTGCCCGGATTTCATCGGAAACCAGCCGCCATTGCTCATCATCAGAGGCCAGAACGGCATTGAGCGTGGCCTGCTCGCTGGAGAGCGTGGCGTGCTCGCCCCGGATTTCCATTTCCTCAAGTTTGCGCAAGGAGCGCAGACGCATGTTGAGAATGGCCTCTGCCTGATTGTCGCTGAGCGAGAAGCGCGCCATCAACACGCTCTTGGGCTCGTCCTCCTCGCGGATGATGCGGATCACCTCATCAAGATTGAGATAGGCGACCAGATAGCCTTCCAGCAGTTCCAGCCGCTTGACGATCTTGTCGAGGCGGAAGCGGGTGCGGCGCTGAAGCACGATCTGGCGATGTTCAAGCCAGGCGCGCAGCACATCGCGCAGCGACATGACGGCGGGCACCTGTGCGGCGGAAAGCAC
>JAATFR010000348.1 GCA_015655095.1 Hyphomicrobiales bacterium
CTGGACTAACCTGCCGGCTTGCGGCAATTTCCTCAGTAGCCGGAGGTTCGCTACTGGAGACCACGCTGGGGGCATCCTGTGGAATGCCCACTGAATCTAGATGAGCAACCGGTACCGCTTGCGTGCTTGATGGGAGCTTTATGGGTGAATCGAGGGCCCTCGTGCGCTGCGCCGTTGGATGGAACGACAGTATGACCGTTTCATCTACTTCTTCCTCTTCAGGCTCGTCCTCTTCTTGGGCAATCTCTTCAGTCGCCTCTTGAGATGTAGGTGTCTCTTCAATAGAAGTTCCCCAGAAGGCCTGCTCCTTCGCCACCAGATCGACCATATATTGCCAGTCGCAATAGCCGCCGGGCTTGATGGTTTCGCGGATGTGAGGCACCCCGACCGAATGGTCGAGCATCATCGAAACGGTGGCGTTTTCCTTGCCGTTGACGGCGAATTCGGGCCAGTAGCGGGCTACCGGCGCATCCAGATCAAGGAGGCCGCGCTCGACCAGCATATGGGCGCAGAGCGCCAGCGCGCCCTTGGTGCAGGAGAAGATGATCGAGATGGTGTCCTCGCGCCAGGGCGTTCCATCCCTCGAGGCAAGGCCGCCCCACAGATCGACGATTTTCTCGCCCTCCAGCGTCAGGGCAAGGCTGGCCCCGACCTCGCCGCGTTCATCGAAATTGCGCGCGAATTCATCGAGCAGGTGGCTGAATTTCGGGTCGCACGTCCCTTCGATGCGCCCGCCCTTCACCTCACGGCTTACGGTGTTGGCCGCCATGGGTCTCTCCCTTGATCTTGTGATCTTGTTTATGGTTTTTTGCCGGGAAGCCCCGGCACGGTTCGTGCCGGGGATATATGTGAGGCTCAGCGCGAGGGGGCGAGCACGATCTTGCCGGTGACCTTGCGGGCGGCCATGAACTTCAGCGCTTCCGCGGCTTCTTCCAGCTTGAACACTTTCTGGACGTGAGGCTTCAGCTTGCCCTCCTTGAACCAGGCCATGAGTTCGGCCAGGTTTTCCTGATGCCGGGCAGGTTCTTTGGCGACAAAGGCGCCCCAGAACACGCCGACGATATCGCAGCCCTTCAGCAGCGCCAGATTGAGCGGCACCCTGGGGATGGGACCCGAGGCAAAGCCAACCACCAGAAAGCGGCCTTCCCAGGCCGTCGCACGCAGCGCCGGTTCGGAATAATCGCCGCCGACCGGGTCATAGACGACGTCGGCGCCCTTGCCGCCGGTCAGCTCCTTGATCTGCTCGGAGAACAGCCGCTGCTGGTCCTTGTCGAGCGCGCCCGAGGGATAAAGGATGGTTGCATCCGCGCCGTGCTGGAGGCAGACATCGAGTTTTTCCTGACTTGAGGCAGCAGCGATGACCCGCGCGCCCATGACCTTGCCTAGTTCCACCGCCGCAAGGCCGACGCCACCCGCCGCGCCGAGCACGAGCAGGGTTTCGCCGGGCTTGAGATGGGCGCGATCCTTGAGCGCATGGTGGGAGGTGCCATAGGTCATCAGGAAGGCTGAAGCCGTGATGAAATCCATCGACGCCGGGAAAGGCGTGGCCTTGGCCTCGTCGATGACGATCTCCTCGGCATACCCGCCCCAGCCGCATGAGCCGATGACCCGGTCGCCGGGCTTGAGGTGCTTCACGCCTTCGCCCAGCTTGGTCACGACACCGGCGACCTCGCCACCCGGGGAGAAGGGGAGCGGTGGCTTGAACTGGTATTTGTTCTCGATGATCAGCACATCGGGGAAATTCACAGCTGCAGCATGTACTTCAAGGCGTACCTGACCCTTGCCGGGTTCCGGGGAGGGAACGTCCTCTATGACGAGACTGTCGGGGGGGCCATATTCCTTGCAGAGAACGGCTTTCACGGGGTTTTCCTCCCTTGTTGTTACGGATTTCGATGCCTTTGACTTATCATGCCTCGGGCTTGTTGTGAGCCGCCTTTTGGCAACAATTCTCATCCGTAAGACCAATGGTAGAAATTCACGGCTGCTGAGGCTATGGTCTCGCGCATGTGCCCCCACCCACAGTTTTGAGTCGGAAAACATGCTGAGACGCACTTTTGTTCGGTCGGCGGTCGCGGCCGCTTTCACGGCCTTGGCCTTCATGAGTCCAGCTATGGCCGCTGATGCCCCTCAATTGCTCGGCAAGTTCGGCGGCTGGGCCGCCTATCAGTTTGGCGCCGGCGCCAACAAGATCTGCTATGTGATGGGCGCGCCCCAGAAAAGCGCGCCGGAAATGACCCGGGGCGAGGTCTATTTCATGATCACCCACCGGCCCCAGAAGCAGATTCGCGGCGAAATTTCCATGCGTGCTGGCTACGCCTTCTCCAAGACCAGCCGTCCCTTTGCCGAGATTGGCAAGGCCAAATTCTCCATGTTCACGGGCGTTGCCAAGGGGGGCGAAAACGCTAGCTGGGCCTGGCTTGAGAGTGTTTCCGATGAGCCCAAGCTCGTGAAGGCCATGCGTGGCGGCTCCACCATGACCATCAAGGGCACCCCCAACAAGGGCAAGCTGACCATCGATAGCTATTCGCTCACCGGCATTTCCGCTGCGCTGAACAAGATCGACGCCGCCTGTAAATAGGCCGCAGACCTTGATGGGGCATGAAACGGCAGGAATCCGGGGGTGAAAGCCCCCCTTTTTCATGATACAACGCCGCGATCATGGCCATGACCCTCGACATTCCGCAAACGCAGCCTCCGGTTTCGGCCCCGCGCCCCGACCTGAGTGGCACGAATTTGATAGGAATGACGCGCGAGGGGCTGGGCGACGCCCTGCGAGGCATCGGCATTCCCGACAAGCAGATCCGCATGCGGGTGAGCCAGCTCTGGCATTTCCTTTATTCCAAGGGCCATAGCTCGTTTGACGAGATGACGACCCTTTCAAGGGACCTGCGCGCGACGCTGGCCCGCCATTTCAGCATCGGCCGGCTGGAGATCGTTACCGAGCAGAAATCGAGCGACGGCACCCGCAAATGGTTGATCCGGCTTCCTTCGGATCGTCCCGGCGTGCCGGGGCCTGAGGTCGAGGCGGTCTACATCCCCGAGGAAAATCGCGGCACGCTCTGCGTCTCCTCGCAGGTCGGCTGTACGCTGACCTGTACCTTCTGCCATACCGGCACCCAGAAGCTGGTGCGCAATCTGACGCCTGGTGAAATCATCGGCCAGTTGCTGGTCGCGCGCGATGCGCTGGGTGAATGGCCTGGCAGCGGCCGCAACAATGAAGACAGGCTCGTCACAAATATCGTCTTCATGGGCATGGGCGAGCCGCTCTACAATTTCGACAATGTGCGCGACGCCATCGAGATC
>JAATFR010000177.1 GCA_015655095.1 Hyphomicrobiales bacterium
ACGATCTGGTCGGCGCGGTCCGGGTCCACCGTATCGGGATATTCGCCCGCCAGCCCCAGCAACACGGCCTTGTCGGTGCCATGGCCCTTGCCGGTCCAGGCCAGTGAACCGTAAAGCGTCACCTCAAGGCGGCCAACCTCGTCCAGGCACTCCATCTCATGGAGTGTACGGACAAAGGAGGCCGTGGCCTTCATCGGACCGACCGTATGCGAGGAAGAAGGTCCGATCCCGATCTTGAAGAGTTCAAAGACGCTTATCATCGGGTTCCCGCCATGGCGTCAAAGCGCCCCATATTCGCGCTGCGCCAGCGAGATCAATCCCCAGACATAGGGGCCGAACGATCGCCATGTCTCAAGGTGGAATTTGTTATCCCCGGTTCGCCAGATGATGAGTTCCGCCTTGCCGAAGATCGTGCGCGTGCACATGCCGACAGGAAAGCTTTCCAGGGCGAGATCAAGCGGACAGGCTGTATTGAGGGCTGATGCCGCCCTGGGGCCGGAAAGCAGGACCGAGATATTGCGGTGGCTGACATCGACCAGCGAATGAGGCACACCGGCAAGGGCGCTTTCCAGCGCCGCAAACAGGGTTTCGGCCTGCCCGTCCTTGCCAATCAGGAGCCACTCGTCAGGCCCGAGCCAGAGCGCCGCCCGGTCCTGCCCGACCGTCGCACGGCAGGACTGCACCGGCAGGACGATGCCGAACGCATCCCCCAAAGCCGCCTGCGCCGCCTTGCCGCCGCGAAAGCTGAAACGGGTGGCGGGCTCGCCCGGCGTGACGACAAGCGCGCTGGCGGCACCCGTGAAACGATCCAGCACGCCGTTTCGTGCGTTCACGAGATTCATGCCTGAAAGCTCAGTCCCTGAAAACTCAGTCATTGAGACGCGCTCCCTCTTTATCGAAGAACACCGGCTCGACAACCTTCACCTGAAGGGTCTTTCCCGGCATCGGCACGTGAAGCGTGTCGCCCAGACGCGCCCGCCCGCCCTTGACCATGGCAAGCGCAATCGGATGCCCCAGCACCGAACTCCAGTAGGAGGACGTGACATGACCGATCATGGTCATGGGGATCGCCTCGTTGGGATTGGCGACGATCTGCGCACCCTCTTCCAGTACGGAATGATTATCGAGACTCAGAAGCCCGACGAGCTGTTTTCTCTGGGGATTGCCCATCTCGGCGCGAGCGAGCGAGCGCTTGCCAACGTAATCCTTCTTGAGCTTGCCGATGGCCCATGTCAGACCGACGTCATCAGGCGTCGCCGTGCCGTCGGTTTCCTGGCCGACAATGATGAAGCCTTTTTCGGCGCGCAGCACGTGCATGGTCTCGGTGCCGTAGGCGGCCGCATCGAAGCGGCGGGCACTGGCCCAGATCGCTTCCCAGACGGCCCGGCCATAATCAGCCGGCACATTAACCTCAAAGCCCAGCTCGCCGGTGAAGCTGACCCGGAAAAGCCGGGTCTGGACACCACAGATATGTCCCTCGCGCACGCTCATATGGGGCATCGCGGCGGGTGAAAGATCGATGTCGCCGACCAGCGGCTCCAGCACCTTGCGGGCATTGGGGCCCTGCACGGCGATGACCGCCCACTGCTCGGTGGTGGAGGTCAGCCAGACATTGAGGTCCGGCCATTCGGTCTGGAGGTAATCCTCCATCATGTTGAGGACGGCGGGCGCGCCGCCGGTCGTGGTCGTCACATGGAAACGGTCCGTCGCGATGCGTCCAACCACGCCGTCATCCATGACGAAACCATCCTCGCGGCACATCACACCGTAGCGGCAGCGGCCCGGTTCAAGCTTGGTCCAGGCGTTGATGTACATGCGGTTCATGAACTCCGCCGCATCGGGGCCGACAACCTCGATCTTGCCTAGCGTGGAAGCGTCGAACACGCCCACGCTATCGCGCACAACCCTGCATTCGCGGTTGACCGCAGCGTGCATATCCTCGCCCGCGCGGGGGAAATAACGGGCCCTTTTCCACAGGCTGACGTCTTCAAATACCGCGCCCTGCTCCGCCGCCCAGTCGTGGATGGCGGTGCGCCTGGCCGGATCGAAAAGCTCGCCCCGCGACATGCCCGCGAACGCGCCGAACGTGACCGGCGTATAGGGCGGACGGAAGGTGGTGATGCCAATTTCCGGGACGGGCTTGCCGAGCGTATCGGACAATATCCCGAGCATGTTCATGTTGGAGGTCTTGCCCTGATCGGTCGCCATGCCGGTGGTGGTGTAGCGCTTGACGTGTTCGACCGAGAGGAAACCTTCGCGGGTCGCGAGCTTGATGTCCTTGGCCGTCGAGTCATTCTGGAAATCGACGAACGCCTTGACGAAGGAAGGGTTCCGGCCATGGGGCACCGCTCCGGCAAAACCACCGCCAGAGCTGGCCTTTTCCGTGACATTCAGGCTGCGTGCGGACGACCCACCGCCCAGGCCCGCCGCGTGGACCGCACCCTCGCCCGCCGCATAGCCGCTTTCGAGCGCGGCATGAAGGCCTGTTTCACCGGCGCAAGCGCCCGCCGAGCGGTTGCGCTCGGGCGATGTGCCGGGGACAAAGGCCTTGAGGCCCTCATCATAAAGAAGCTTGCCTTTGGATTGGGAAAAGAGATGCACGCTCGGCGTAAAACCGCCAGACATGAGCACCAGATCGCAAGCGATCCGGTCGCCTTTTTCAGCCGTGCCGTCGCCCTTGATGCGAGCCAGCGTCGCCCCGGAAACGCACATCCGCCCCCGCGTGCCGGTCATGGCCGTGCCGGTCATGACCTCGATTCCCGCCGCGCGGGCAGCCGAAGGCCATTCACCATCGGCCTGAGGACGCATGTCAGCGATGGCGGCGATCTGCACGCC
>JAATFR010000386.1 GCA_015655095.1 Hyphomicrobiales bacterium
CCGTCACGATGTTGCGCATCACGTCGCCTGCAAGCCAGGCCCATATGAACATGGCGAAGCGGCGCGCGACAAAAAAGCCGATCCCCTGCGCGAGAAAAAGAATAAACGCCTGCTTCGCGCCTTCGACCGCCGCCGGACCGGGCACGCCGACGACACCAGCAACAGCATCGACAAGCCGGCCCGAAACGACGGGAAAAGCCACATCGAACAGAACGGAGGAAACCATCGCGCTGACAAGCAGGACGAGGCGCATTGGGTAACGGCTCCAGTGGAGCCACAGAAAGCCCGCGATAACGCGGGCATTGGATATGCGGGACATGATTGGTTTTACCGCGCGCAAACGCGGCATTCTCCGAAAAGACTGGTTGGCGGCAAAAGCGTGCCGCGAGAAACTAACGAGGGAAAGTGAATGAAGATGCCCCCGCCAGCAGGGCAGACGGGGCACGCTACTTCAGCGAAAACCCGCCGGGGAGCCGCTGCCCGGCTGAACCGGTACAAGCACGGGCATCATCCACATTGCGATGAATGCGCTCTTCATGATGTGCCCTCCCTGGTTCTTATGTGCTGAGTGAAACGCGGAACCCGCCTGAAAACACATGCACAGTCCAATAGCATGACGATCATTCAAGCGTTTCCATAATCACCCGTATCTCGGGGCAGAGTCAATCACCTCCCGAAATGACTTATGTTGAGGGCCAGGTGCGGAGGAGTGGGTCTGAGCGGAACGATCATTATCCATATTGCCATAGGCACGGCGCCATTTTCTCATATAATCCGCCAAGGGGAACAGCCCACGTGGGTGACCGAGCCAGATGTTCGAGGATGTGTCATGAAGCGCTATTTGGCTTTTGCTGCCGGGGGGGCGGTTTTTCTTGTTGCCCTTCTCATAACGGTTCTTTTTCTCATTCCCTCTGATGTCTACAAGACGAGACTCGTGGCAATGGTCGCCACAAAAACCGGGCGGACGCTTGTGATCGATGGCCCAGCCCATTTCACGCTTTTCCCCGGCATCGGCATCGATGCCGAAGATGTCCGGTTTGCAAATGCGCCGTGGGCCGATAAGCCGGACATGTCGCGCGCGAAGCATATACGCGTTTCCCTGCAATGGCTGCCGCTCCTGCATGGCGAACTGCGCATCAACAAATTCACACTCATTCATCCGATCCTTCACCTTGAGGTCCGCGAGGACGGCATACCCAACTGGGACTTCGATCCGCCTGAAGAGGCCACGCCCTCCACCAGCTCCGCTGGCCAGAGCAGTCCGGCAGCGGCACCCGTCAAGGGCCGCGCGCTGACAAAGATGGGCCTCACAGCCATTTCTCTGCAGGATGGCTTTGTCAGCTATCGCAACAAACAGACTCACCAGACCTATATGGTGTATAATGCCGATGTCGATGTCGCGATGCCTAATCTCGACGGTCCGCTTACGGTGGATGGCTCCCTCATCTGGAATGATCTGCGTGTAAACCTGGCGCTCAAGGCCGCAACGCCCCGAGCCTTTCTCGCGCCAGGCACGACGCCGCTGACCCTGAGCCTGCGCTCCGACAAGCTTTCCCTCCTGTTCGAGGGCACGCTCGCTCCGCGCGAATCCCTCGCCTGTGAAGGCGACATCACCCTTGATGTACCATCCATCCGCGACTTCATAAGCTGGACCGGCAATGCCCTTCCTTTCTCGCGGGGCTTTGGACCATTCGTTCTGAAAGGCAAGGTAAAGGGCGACGGCCTGCGGTTAGCTTTCAGCGACGCCAGGATCCGCTTCGACAACATCAACGCCAAAGGCGACGTCGCTCTGGACACATCAGGCAAGCGGCCCCTGATCGTGGGGCGGCTTGCTCTCGATGCGCTCAACCTCAACGAGTATATCGACGCGTCGTCGCCACGGCCCGCTCCCGCCGCTCAAACAGCTCAACCCGCGCCGCCCGCCCCTGATTTCTCGCCCGTCACGCCGGGCACGGGCGCGACAGAGCACTGGAGCCGGGAACCCATCCGGCTTGACAGCCTTGGAATCGTCAACACCGATCTTACCCTCAGTCTTGGCTCATTGCGCTGGCGTGATCTTGAAACCGGCGCAACCGATCTGACTCTTGTGATGACGGACGGTTTGCTGGCTGCCGATTTGAAAAAGATCGCGCTTTACAGCGGCACAGGCAAAGGCTTCCTGCGTCTCGACTCGACGGGCATACCCGCCCTTTCCGCCTCATTCGCCCTTACCGGCGTTGACGTCAAACCTCTCGCCACTGCAGCAACAGGCTTTGATCGCATATCGGGCCTTGGCAATATCGGCTTCAATATTTCCGCCAACGGATCGAATCAACTGGAAATGATAAGCACGCTCAACGGCAAGGCGGAAGTGCGCATAAGCCAGGGCAACATCTCGGGCATCAGCGTCTCCACTCTTTTGCGCCGGGTCTTTGATATTGTTCGCACACGCCAGAAAGGCGGAGAGGTCGACGGCTGGCTGACGGGAGGAACGCGGGGAACCGACTTTTCGGAACTCGGCGGCAGCTTTGACATCATGCACGGCGTGGCGGCCAATAATGATTTCCTGCTCGCAACCTCCCTGTTGCGCATCACCGGTGCTGGCAAAACAGACATTGTTCACCAGCAACTCGACTATCGCCTCAACCCCACAGCCCTGCCCGGCGCCGGCAAAGATGACCCTGAAGACGTAACAGGCATTACCGTTCCCCTTATCGTCGAAGGCACCTGGCGCAACCCCGCCTTCCGGCCCGATATAAGATCTCTGTTGCTTAACTCGCGCGAAACAGTCGAAACAATCAGGTCACTGAGAGATTTAGGGACACGGAATGTCCTGAGGCAACTCCTTGCCCCACCTGATGCGGCGCAGGGAACGCCCGGCAAAAACGACACAACGCCCACCCCTAAGCAATTTCTCAACAATCCGCTCGGGCGCTGACCCTTGTTGGACCGGCCCGGTCAGACCCGCTTGAAATCAGCAAGTTCGGCATATTCCTTGACGCCATCGACCCGGTACATACGTCGTTCAATCCTGGGATATGTGCAGATGTCGATCGCGGAGCGTGTGCCGCCCATCAGATAAACCAGATCACGCCCCGTCTCCGATGGATTGCGCATGGAATGGGCGGGCGAGCCCTTGGGAAAGGCCATGAAGTCGCCGGGTCCGATCTCGATGCTTCCATCGCTGATCAACGCGATGCCCCGGCCTTCGAGAATGAATACAAACTCCTCGTCCTGACCGTGGAAATGATGCTCCGTCGTGTCGCGTCCCGGCTCGATCCGCACCAGATGCACACCCATATCGGTCAGGCCCAGCAGGTCCCCCAGCGAGCGTGTCATGCGCACCGCGTTCGGGTTGAACTGGTGCACCCTTTCCGTTTCAGCAAGCCCCGCGATCTCTTCAGCGCTCAGGTGAAGCCGTGGGCCGCTCTCCATACTCATCTGCGATAATTCCTTGAAACAGGTTGTTCGGCGCTGCGTCAGGCGCCTAAAGTGCAACCCATTGCAATCTGAAACAATCAAAGAAACGGGAATATCATGGGAAGACTTGCAGGCAAACGCGCCATCGTCACCGGAGCTGGTAGCGGTATAGGACGGGCAAGCGCCCGGCTGTTCGCGCGCGAGGGGGCGAGCGTGCTTGCCGTCGATCGCTCGGGGGAAGGCGTGGCCGAAACCGTGGCTTCCATCACCGCCGATGGCGGCAAGGCGATCGCGGTCAGCGCAGACGCGGGCCTTGAGGCGGACGTGCAGGGTTTTGTCGCCCGCGCCATCGCCGAGTTCGGCGGCATAGACGTGCTTTACGCCAACGCCGGCATCAGCGGCGGCCTCGTTCCCCTGCTCGAACAGAGCGTGGATTACTGGACCGAAGTTCTGCGCATCAACCTGATCGGCCCGTTCCTCGCCATCAAGAATGTGGTGCCGCACATGACAGCGCAGGGCAAGGGCTCGATCATCTGCACCGCCTCGGTCGCTGGGCTGCGCGCCAATGCCGGCGGCACACCCTACAGCGCCAGCAAGGCGGGCGTGATCAGCCTCGTCCAGACCGTCGCCAACGAGCTTTACGGCAGCGGCGTCCGCGTCAACGCCATCTGCCCCGGCCTTATCGAAACCGGCATGACCAAGCCGATTTTCGACGGTGCCCGCGCGCGCGGCTCGGAAGACAAGATCGGCCAGTTGAACCCGACCGCACGTTATGGCGAGCCGGTCGAAATCGCCAACATGGCCCTCTTCCTCGCCAGTGATGAAGCCTCCTACGTCAATGGTCAGGCCTATGCCGTTGATGGCGGCCTGTCGAGCACCCATCCGTTCGCGGGCCGTCGCCGGTAACTCCCGGTTTGCATGACACCTCATATTCATCTCCCCGCTTCGCGTGATGGATATGAATATGGGGTTGCAAACCGGGGCGGGGATTAGTTGGCCCGCTCGATCACCGCTTTTTCTTCATTTCCCGCATTTTTTCCACCGCCCAGTCGTTGCGCGGCTCCTTCGGCAGCAACTTCGCCAACACGCGCCTGCATGTCCTTGAGGTCACGGCGAAACTGGTGGAACACGAACATCAGCGTGAACAGATCCTGCACCTGCGCGCCCGGCAAATCGCGCAACACATGTTTTTGGCGAATGTCCGCCAGTGCCGCGTCGATGGCGGCCAGCGCCTCGTCCGCGGCATCCAGCGGCCTCGGGGACGCCGCGTCCTGCCAGGCTGGGCCAAGCCCGGCCGTGTGCGCGGACA
>JAATFR010000368.1 GCA_015655095.1 Hyphomicrobiales bacterium
ACATGAAGTACCAGATCTCCTCCATGGTGCAGCGCGAGCATAACTACGCCATTGTCGACGAAGTCGACTCGATCCTTGTGGATGAAGCCCGCACCCCGCTCATCATCTCCGGCCCGCTCGATGATCGTTCGGACTTCTACAATACGATTGACGCCATTATCCCCGAACTGGCAAAAGCCGATTATGAACTCGACGAGAAACAGCGCACCGTGACGCTGACCGAAGAGGGCAACGAGAAGCTTGAAGGGATATTGCTCGAGCGTGGCATCCTTGAAGGTGGCACACTCTACGATATCGAGAACGTGACCATCGTTCACCATGTCACCAACGCGCTGAAGGCCCAAAAGCTGTTCTTGCGCGACCGCGACTATATTGTGAAGGGCGGCAAGGTCGTCATCATCGACGAGTTCACCGGCCGCATGATGGACGGACGGCGCTATTCCGACGGCTTGCATCAGGCGCTCGAAGCCAAGGAGCAGGTGGCGATCCAGCCGGAAAACCAGACGCTGGCCTCAATTACCTTCCAGAATTATTTCCGCATGTATTCAAAGCTCGCGGGCATGACCGGCACGGCTATGACCGAGGCTGACGAATTCATGGAAATCTATGGTCTCGACGTTATCGAGGTGCCGACCAACAAGCCCATCTCACGCCGCGACGAAGACGACGAGGTTTACCGCACCGCTCGTGAAAAATATGACGGCATCGTCAAGGAAATCGAGGAATGCGAGAAGCGGGGTCAGCCCGTTCTGGTCGGCACCGTCTCGATCGAGAAATCCGAAACACTCGCCGCCATCCTTAAAAAGAAGAAAATCCCTCATCACGTGCTGAACGCGCGCTACCATGAGCAGGAAGCCTTCATCGTGGCGCAAGCGGGCGTGCCGGGCGCTGTCACCATCGCCACCAACATGGCGGGCCGCGGCACTGACATCCAGCTTGGCGGCAACCTCGACATGCGCATCGCGGAGGAAACCGCCGGGATCGAGGACGAGCAGGCTCTCAGCCGCAAGATTGAGGAGATCAAGGCCGACATAGCCAGGAAGAAGGAACAGGCGCTTGCTGCCGGGGGACTTTATATCATTGGCACTGAACGCCATGAAAGCCGCCGCATTGACAACCAGTTGCGGGGCCGCGCAGGCCGTCAGGGCGATCCAGGGCGCTCCAAGTTCTATCTCTCGCTCGAAGACGATCTGATGCGCATTTTCGGCACCGACCGCATGGACAGCATGCTCCAGAAGCTCGGACTGAAGGAAGGCGAGGCGATCATCCATCCCTGGATCAACCGGGCGCTGGAGAAAGCCCAGCAGAAGGTGGAAGCGCGCAACTTCGACATCCGCAAGAATCTGCTCAAGTACGACGACGTGATGAACGATCAGCGCCGGGCAATCTTCGACCAGCGCATCGAACTGATGAAGACAGAAGATCTGTCCGACACCGTCGCCGATATGCGCCACCAGGTCATCGACGATCTCGTGCGCGCAGCCATCCCCGAGCGCGCCTATGCGGAAGAGTGGAATACCGATCTTCTGAAGGAACGCACCGCCGAGTTGCTGGGCCTCAATCTCCCTATCAAGGAATGGGCTGCGGAAGAAGGCATCGCCGACGAGGAAATCCGCGAGCGCCTGCGCGGCCATGCCGACCGGGCTATGGCGGCGAAGGCGGCCCAGATCGGGCCCGATCTGATGCGCCAGATCGAAAAGGCCGTGTTGCTCCAGACCATTGACCAGCACTGGCGCGAACATCTGATGATGCTGGACCATCTGCGTCAGGCCGTCGGCCTTCGTGGCTACGCACAGCGCGATCCCCTGAACGAATACAAGTCAGAGGCTTTCGCGCTGTTTGAAAACCTGTTGCAGCGTCTGCGCGAGGATGTCACCCGCCAGATCATGAACATGCAGTTCACGACTGAGCCGCCCGGTCTTGAAGAGTCATCGTTGCCGGACATGCAGGCCCACCATGTGGACCCGACAACCGGTGAGGACGAGTTCACAGCAGGGGTGGAAACGCCTCCCGCGGCTCTGCGCACCGTCCGCAATGAGCCGGGCGTTGCCTTTGATGCGCAGAACCCGGCTACCTGGGGCAAGATCGTTCGCAACGCGCCATGCCCTTGCGGCTCAGGCAAGAAATTCAAGCATTGCCATGGCGTTCTGGCGTAAGAGCGGGATCATCAATTAATTTACAATAATCAAAGAAAAGCCCGATACGGACGATCCGTATCGGGCTTTTCGTTTTGATGAGCGTTCAGACCTTCGCCGGGTGGTGCTCCGCTTCCATGCGCCGCACATCCTCGGGATAGGTCTTTCCCGCCCAGTAATAATGTACCGCCGCCCAGACGCCGACGAAGGAGGTGAAGAGCAGGGCATAGCGCAAGCTTTCCTCGCCATAGTGCGGATGCAGCAGATCGCTGATGATGCCCACTGTGAGCGGCCCGAAACCAAGGGCGAGAAAGTTAAGGATAAACAGCATGACCGCCGATGTAAGCGAGCGCATGTGCAATGGCGTGAGGCTCTGGATCATTGCAAACGATGGCCCGAGATAGAAGGCTCCGAGCAGGCTGGAAACCACATAAACCGGCATCATGACGCTGAGGCTGGAGGACAGATAGAATATGATCATGAGCGGCATGCCGATCACTTTTGCGAGCGCGATCAACCAGCTGTTCCAGCGCATGTCGCGTTTCGACAGATAGTCAGCGAGAAGGCCGCCACTGATTGCGCCGATACCGCCCACTATGCCGGCAACCGGCCCCAGCAACAGACCTGCGGCCTGTGGTGTAAGGCCGAGGCTGCGGGCAAAAAAGGATGGGCCGAAAGTGAGGCCGCCATAACCCACAAACGAAACCAGCGTAAGGCCGATGACGATATGCCGGGCCGACTTCGTGTTCCACAGGTGCTTGAACACGTGCTTCACATTCGCCCGCACCAGCGTGTTGTGAGCCATGCCATCGGCATGGCCGCGGGCCGGTTCCTGAATGGTGAAGCGCACCAGCAGCGCGATCAGCAGACCGGGAATACCCATGACATAGAAAGTTTCCCGCCAGCCATAATGGGTCGCGACATAACCGCCGCCGACAAGGCCGACCATCGCGCCGAGATAAACGCCCAGAGAATAGAACGACATGGCGGTTGAGCGTCTTTCCTTGGGATAAATATCGGAAAGCATGGAATGCGAGGGCGGGCTTGAGCCGGCTTCGCCGATACCGACGCCGATGCGGGCCGCCACAAGCGTGCTGAAGTTGCCTGCAAGACCGCAGAGTGCCGTCATGGCGCTCCAGATCGTGACTGAAAGCGCGATGATGTTGCGACGGTTGGAACGGTCGGCCCACATGGCGACGGGAATGCCGAGCGTAGCGAACAGCACCGCGAAAGCGAGGCCCGAAAGAAGGCCCAGCGCCGTATCGCTGACATGGAATTCATTCTTGATGGGCTGCATCACGATATTGATGATGCCCCGATCAACATGGCTCGATGTATAGGCGAGCGTCAGAATGATGAGCGCATAATGTCGTTTCAGGAAAGACGCTTTGACTGGCGCCTCCCCTGTGTTTTCCCGGACCATACTTTCCTCATAACCGAAGGCAATTCTTAATTTCTTTACCTTAACGACAGGTAAGGGGTACGGCAAACTTTCTTACGTCCCGACGCAACAATCGGCATAACCCTTGCCGCGCCGCATGGAATCTCTACCATTCAGAGCAAGGGAAAACAGGCGGGGAAACAAATAATGGCCGGACCGACACCTTTCAAAATCGACGTACCACAGCAGAAGCTGGACAAAATCCTTGCACGGGTGCGCGGCTATATTTGGCATGAAATGCCAGACATCGCTGAGGGTGGCGACCGCTGGGCCTATGGCACGGATATGGCCTACCTCAAGGAGCTTTGCGCCTACTGGACAGATGGCTACGACTGGCGCACCCGCGAGACGGAACTCAACCGCTATCCGCATTTCATGGCAAAGCTCGATGATCTGGATATCCACTTCATCCATGTGAAAGGGTCGGGCGCCGCCCCAGCCACGCTGCTGCTGACCCACGGCTGGCCCGGTTCTTTCTTCGAATTTTACGATGTGATCGAGAGGCTCGCCCACCCTGAACAGTTTGGCGGCAATGCGGAAGATGGCGTCAATCTCGTCATCCCCTCGCTCCCCGGCTACGCTTTTTCGTCCAAACCCGGAAAACCCGTTGGACCGCGCTATACCGCAACCCTGTGGGACAGGTTGATGCGCGAAGCGCTTGGCTATGACAGCTATATCGCTCAGGGCGGCGACTGGGGTTCACTCGTGACAGGCTGGCTCGGCTATAATCATTCGCCCGCCAAAGGCGGCGGCTGCAAGGCGATCCACCTCAACATGATGGGCCTGCGCCCGGCGGTTTTCCCTGAAACCGACGAGGAAAAGAAATGGGCCGAAGAAAGCGCGCTGACCTTTGAAATGGAAGGCGCCTATTTCCGTCTGCACGCCACCAAGCCCCAGACGCTTTCCTACGGGATGATGGACAGCCCCGTGGGCGCTGCCGGCTGGATCATCGAGAAATTCAACTCATGGTCGGACAAGCGCGCGAGCGGCAAACCCGATTCAATCGAGAATGCCTACAGCAAGGACCAGCTGCTCACCAACCTGATGCTCTATCTCGTCACCGGCAGCTTCAACACAGCAACCTGGTTCTATCGTGGCTTCATGGAGGAAGGCGGCGCGATGGCGCCGGGCACCCGCGTGGAGGTGCCGACAGCCGTGGCCAATTTCCCCAGAGAGTTCATATCATGGTCGCCGCGCTCTATGGTTGAGAAGGGATACAACATCGTGCAATGGACTGATTTCGAGCATGGCGGCCATTTCGCCGCGATGGAAACAAAGGGCGTATTCGCCGGAGATGTCGCCGCCTTCGTCCGGCAGGTCCGGGGATAGGCATGCCCCACCCCATCGTGCCCGCCGATCCGTTCACGCTCGCCATTTCCGATGCGGAAATCGCCGATCTGAAACATCGCCTCGCCAACACCCGTTTCCCCAACGAACCCGAGGGGAACGATCACTGGGACTATGGCACCAGCCTCACCTACATGGAGCGGCTGGTTCATCACTGGCGCGACAAATACGACTGGCGGGCGCAGGAGAAATGGCTCAACAGCTTCCCGCAATTCCGCGCCACGCTCACCGATGATGAGGGCGAAGACCACGCCATCCATTTCGTGCATATGAGGGGGTCGGGCGACAATGCCGTGCCCCTCATCCTGACCCATGGCTGGCCATCCACGTTCCGGGAATTTCTCGATGTCGCGGACCGACTCGCCCACCCGGAAAAATATGGCCATGGCGGCCCCGCGTTCGATGTGGTGATCCCCTCACTCATCGGTTACGGCTTTTCATCAAAACCGCGCAAGCCCATCGGCCCCGCCGCCATCGCCGATCTCTGGCACCGGCTGATGACGCAGGTGCTGGGATACGGCAAATATGCGGCCCAGGCAGGCGACTGGGGCAGTTTCGTCACCTCGCGCCTCGCCCTTCAGCATGCTGAGAGCCTGCTCGCCATTCACCTGACCATGCTGCCGCTCCGCCCCAATCTCAAACATGCATCCCAGCCGCCTGTGAGCGAGGAGGAAGGAGCCTGGATCAGGCAGATGAACACCTGGTGGCGAAAGGAAGAAGGCTATCGCTCCATCCAGTCCACCAAGCCGATGGCGCTCGCCTTCGGACTGATGGATTCGCCCGCGGGCCTGGCGGGCTGGCTTGCGGATAAATATTACCGTCTCGGCGATACAGACAAATCCCACACTCATGCAGGCATGGAGCAGCGCTTTCCGTTCGATACCATCCTGACCCAGTTTTCGATCTACTGGTTCTCGGGCTCCATTAATTCAGCTAATACGCTCTACAAGGCGGGTCCGGCGGAAGGCTCAAGCGCCCTCAAACCCGGCGAGCGGGTGAGCGTACCGACCGCCTACAGCGAATATCCGATGGATGAACTGCCCGATACGCCGCGCTCATGGGCCGAACGGAGCTACAACATCGTCCGCTGGCGCAGGATGGAGAAGGGCGGACACTTCGCGGCGATGGAGGAGCCTGAACTTTTCGCCGATGACGTACGCGAGGCATTCAGGCAGATGCTGTGAGGAAAACAGGCCGGGCTCAGAGCGCGGCAGAACGGCCTATCGCAAGGAACTTCTCCCGGCGCTGCTTGCGGATCGTGGCGGCGTCGAGATTTTCCAGCTCGCGCAGCTCCTCGTCGATCGCATCGCCTGTCACCTGGATAATATTGTCCGGCTCGCGGTGCGCGCCACCCACAGGCTCGGGAATGATCCGGTCGATCACGCCATATTCATAGAGGCTCTGAGCGGTGATCTTCATCGCGGTTGCCGCGTCCTGCGACTTGGCCGAATCTCGCCACAGGATTGAAGCAGCGCCTTCCGGCGAGATCACACTGTAGATCGAATGTTCAAGCATCAGTACGCGGCTGCCCGCGGCAAGACCGACCGCGCCGCCGGACCCGCCTTCGCCTATGATGACGGCGATCAGGGGCACGCCGAGCGACAGGCACCGGTCCGTCGAACGGGCGATGGCTTCCGCCTGCGCGCGCTCCTCGCCCTCGCGGCCCGGATAGGCTCCGGCAGTATCGACCAGCGTGATCACGGGAATGTTGAATCGCTCGGCCAGCGACATCAGGCGCACCGCCTTGCGATAGCCGTCGGGCTTGCCCAGACCGAAATTATGGGCAATCCGGCTTTGGGTATCCCAGCCCTTTTCATGGCCGATCACCATCACAGAGCGGCCCCGGAACCGGCCAAGGCCGCCCAGAATTGCCGGATCGTCCGCAAAAGCGCGGTCGCCCGCGAGCGGCGTGAAATCCTCGATCAGCTTGCCGACATAGTTGACGAAATGGGGGCGGGCGGGATGACGCGCCACCTGAACCTTCTGCCAGGGCGTCAGCGAGGCATAGGTTTCCTTGAGCTGTTGGCGGACCTTCTGCTCAAGGCGGCCAATCTCATCCTGCATGTTGACGGAAGAGCCCTGCTGGGTTCCATGGGTCGCGAGCGCCTTGAGCTCCTGGATCTTGCCTTCCAGCTCGGCGATCGATTTCTCGAAGTCGAGATAGGTATGCATCACGCTCCCGGGCGCGGGCCTGCAATCACGGGCACCGACAACAATATTATGAAAACTTCACGGCCATGACATGGCCGAAAGAACCGCGGCACACTGGCTTGAGGAGGGGCCCTTGTCAACTCTGCAAGCCCGCGGACCGCAGAACCATCTCGCGCATCAGGGAGGCAGGAATGCCGTCGCCTCCCCGGGGCGGCTCGACTGGAAGAAATCCCCGGAAAAGACCCGCGGAAACCGGGGTGATCCGAAATCAGGCCTGGATGCAGGGGGGATATTTGCCCAAGAACGATGATTCATGGCGTCAGGTCCGGACCTGACGCCATGAATCGAAGGGAAACCTCAGTTCTTCGAGGCGTTCGCGAGCGGATGGTGCGTCTGCACCAGCGCCTTCAGCTTCTCGTCCAGCACATGGGTATAGATCTGGGTGGTTGATATATCGGCATGTCCCAGCATCTGCTGCACTGCTCTCAGATCAGCCCCGTTAGCCAGAAGATGGCTTGCGAAAGCATGGCGGAGCGTATGCGGCGACACACGGACCGGATCTATGCCCGCAACGATCGACAGCTCCTTGAGAAGCTGGGCGAAACGGTGCCGGGTCAGGTGTCCCTGCTGACCGCGCGAGGGAAACAGCCAGTCGGAAGCCTGTCCGTCCAGCCGTAGTTCCCGAAGGGGCAGATAGATGTCGATGGCCCGGCGCGCGGCAGGCGACAGCGGAACGAGACGCTGGCGCCCTCCCTTGCCGTCAACCGTCAGGTGCCGCTCATCGCCCAGCACCGAATGGATGGGAAGCCCCACCAGTTCCGAGACACGCAGGCCCGATGCGTAGAGAACCTCCATCAGGCAGATGATGCGCGCGCGCTTGTAGGCGCGCACAGCCTCTTCCTGGGCCCGCCCGTCCTCGATCTTGCGGGCGGCCTCAAGGAGAGCGTCGACCTCCTTCACCGAAAGGGTCTTGGGCAGGGGGCGCACCCGCCTCGGCCCTTCAATCGATGAACAGGGGTCATCCGCCCTCAATCCCTCGGCATAGAGGAAACCGTGGAACTGGCGGATCGCCGAGAGCCGCCGGGCCGCCGTCGAAGCGGAAAAGCCCTGCGCCTCTATCTCCTCCAGATAGTGCCGGATACCGTCGGGACCGGCCGCCGTCAACTCAACCTTGCCGGCTCCAAGGAACCGCGCAAAATCGCTCAGATCGCGCCCGTAGGCATCAAGCGTATTTTTTGCCGCACCCCGTTCGGCGCTCAACATTTCAAGAAAAGCGTCAATGTGCTTCTCGCCTTCACCCGTGTGTCGCATGGTATCACCTGCGTCCAACACGACTCCGCGCCAGGAGTGCTTCTGCCGCTACACGGCGCGCGTCGTTTTCCAAACCAACTGCCTTCAGAACCGCAACCGACCGGGAAACTGCGGGAGGGGCAGCGGATGTGGGTCCGCCACGGCCAAGCGCAATAAGGGATACAAGCACGGTTTCGCCAAGTGAGCCCGAGGGGCTCACTGTGGGAGGAAGCTGAGGCGCCGTCCGGTCCGGGGCCACGCCGTTGAGGGCGTCGCCGGGATTGAGCGAGGCGCTGGAAAGAGCCGGGATGCCCGACATGCCGAGCGCATTGAGCAGTTCCGCTTCGAGTACCGCGAACGCAACATTGTCGGGAATGCCGGACCGGATGTCAGCGCCGATATCTGCGGATTCGATACCCGCATCAAAAGGCTGCATGCTGGCGTCAGCGACATGGAGAAGCGCGCCCAGTTCG